>JAUWPI010000045.1 GCA_030611665.1 Candidatus Heimdallarchaeota archaeon
ATACCTGTTCCAGATTGAGTGAAGAAATCTGCATTGATATTCTTCCTTTTTAACATTCTTTCTGGTATTGTAGTGACAACTCCATTCAAAATTGATTGACATATTGAAACATAGGGTACATGTTCTTCGTCCTCTGAATTAAGTGCTGCTAAGTATAACAGCGAAGCATTAGCATATCGTGCAAAAGATTCATTATACAGTTCCTCCGATATTCCAATAAGGTCAAGAAAAGCTTGGCGAGCAGGTTCTTTGTTAATTTTCTGTACATATCCACTTGTAAGAAATTCTGAAATATCAAAATCATTCAATTTTTGTGATTTGTCAAAAGTCCAATCAATGTTAAATTGCATTTTATCCGATGAAAAAAACGTTCCAACCATTGCATCTTTTAGTACATTTGTTCCTTCAAACTGAAAACTTGTACTCATGTCTAAGTCAATGGTAGCCCCCCCAATTACATTTTCAACTTTATTTTTTGCAAGAATAGATAGAATCTCATCTGCATAATTTGCTGTACCAAATCCATTTCTACCCATATTTTTGTTTATGATTTTTCCAATTACATTGAACATTCCTTTAAATTTATGTGCAAAGAAGGTATCCAAAATTTTCATTTGATTATATGCATCAGGTTCAAAAAAGGGACCAGCGGCTAGAAAAAGTCCCATTTTGTTCTTTTGTTTGATTTTCTTATGACAATCCAGAATTACTTTAGCACCTTTCTTTGGATTCGTTCTAATATTAGAGTAAGAGAAAGGGCTATGAAACTGAATATCGTTGGACTTAATTGCCATGACTGCGCACCCTTGTGTTGTTGGATATCCATTTGAGGTGGCTACTCCTGGAAAAGTGCCCCCAACTATGTTTGATGTTCCACTTTCTTCACTTAATTTTGTGAGTGCTTCTTTGTAGGTTTGTTTACTTCTGTAGTTTGGCGTAAAACCCACCAATAGGAAATCAGAAGTACCGTTCATATCACCAATTACATCTTTTACTATGTTTTTAGTTACTTGATGTATGGATCTATGGCTTGCAGTTCCTGTAGCTATTTTCATGTAAACTCCTCACAAACTCGCTGAAATCAACATTGATTTTCTTTTGGTTTCTATAGACAGAAGGCTTAGATTAGCTGTTCCAATTGCTAATGTTGTTAATATTGTAACATTATTCACTACTGAAAAAAGAACACAGAAATTGTTCAACTCATAGGTTACTTTAGCTAAGTTGTTAGTTTGCATCTCAAGTGACACTTTTTCCACATTAGCTTTGCACCATTGAATTGTTCTGAGAATATCATTGGAATATTGTTCTTTAAACGCTGAATTGATAACGTTTCCATCTATTCGAAAAAGTATCGCAGCTTCAACATCATCTAAGTGTATCAAATCAGATAATTCTGAAGATATTCCATTGCTATCATTCATTTTTTAACCTCTTGAAGCATTTGAGGACTGGTTAATGCATCCACAAGTTCAATTTTGTCTCCTTTCTCTTGTCTATCATTGAGCAGATTTTTAGCTATCTGAGCAATGATTCTCTTTTTTGGATTCTTATCCTTTGACATTTGTTTAACTTTTTTCATTAATTCATTATATCTAGTATCATAAACCAATGGTTCATTATACTCTGCCTGAATTGAACTTGTATCAATAGCAATACCTGAACCATGAGCAAAATGCATTGGGAAGATACCTTCATGATGAGCTGTTCTTCTAGACTTAACAATTTTACATGTTCTATTGTATTTGCCTCCTAACCCAAGATTTTGAATGTGGACAACTGTATCTGATAGATAAATTGGAACTCTTGTTTCTATAGCTCCAATATCTGTTTGTCCAAATGCATTAGGTTCTTCAACTGTTTGTAAAACAGTACCTAATGAACTTAGGTGCTGGTAGATTTTTGTTAAAACCTTTCTTTGTTCCTTTTCAGATGGGAATTCCCATAGAATAGGTGTAAGTGGATCTAAAATGATTCTTGTGTGCCTAACATTTTTATGCTTAAGTTTTTGAGCTAAAGCAGGAAGTATATTAGTCATAAATTCAACAATTTTCTCGCTCTCCACAAGGTGTATGAGTTCCGTAAAATTCTGTGATACTTCTTTAATTCTTATTCCTAAGCCTTCTGCCCCTGCTATAAGTTTAGAAGGTGTCTCTTCGAAAGACAAGTAAAGTGTATGATCTCCTTCGAGTAAGCCTTGGTAAATATAAGCTAGAGCGACAGTTGTTTTGCCTGTACCGCTGCTTCCTACAATAGAATTAATAGAATTTTTAATCATTCCACCTTGTAACAATACATCTAATCCTTCAATACCTGAAGAAATTCTTTCAGTAATTGACATATTCATCTATATTTTTACATGAACAAGCTAAATAAACTCCACAATTTCTTTTAAAATCAATTTGGGTTTGTTTTCTAGTTAATCGAATTAAACACAATATTTTATAAAGAAATAGAAATAGATATTCTCGGGTATCATGACATCTCTCTTAGCCAAAATTAAAGAGCTATTCATCTCCAAAGAGAAAAAGTTTGTAATTGCACTTCAAGAAGAGCTAGAAAGTAAGAACTTTGTTAATCTAAAAAAAATCTCTTCTAAATTATCATTACAGCAAAGATATAAAACTGTCAATAAGCTCCAGTCATCTAAAGAATTGCATGGTATATTGCTTAGCGAAAGAATGTTGTTTCTGTCAATTGATGAGGACAATTTAAGTGATTTGAGGGATAAAATAAAGAACATTGGAACAATTGAATTACTTGAACTAAAAGAACGATGGAAATTGAAAGATAATATTTTGGATAACCTTCTACAACACATTGAAAGAGGTATAATTGGTGAAAAAGCTTTCTATACTCACAGATATCTTCAACATCATTTTATTACTAGTTTAACAAAAAACGGTGAACACGATCTCAAACAGATGAGCTCAAAACTTGGATTAGAATCGTCTATAATCCTGCCTTTTGTTCAAAAAATGATAAATGAAGGAACAGTTTCTGGTGTGATAAAACTACAACAGTTCTTTGTCGATTCTGAATCTTTTGAAACTTCATTTTATGAGTATCTTGAGGAAATAGATGAGAACACTTTAGAAAGAGAGTTCAGTGAAGTGGCTCTAGAATTAGGTGTTTCATCTTCTGTGGTTGAACAATATTTAGTGAAATATGTTGAGAGATCACCTGGTCGCTTTGTTGTATATCCCCTTGAAAAGAAAGTAAGAATAAAAAGATGAAACATCATCGGTGTTATTTATTAGC
Source organism: Candidatus Heimdallarchaeota archaeon (assembly GCA_030611665.1). Lineage (GTDB taxonomy): Archaea > Asgardarchaeota > Heimdallarchaeia > Heimdallarchaeales > Heimdallarchaeaceae > UBA460. Next base: position 3,262 of record JAUWPI010000045.1, read on the forward strand.
TTTTTTTCTTCATTTACATTGGAAATCATATACTTACATTTCACTTTTCACAACATCTTTTGTAGGGTGTATTATCTGTCGAAATCTTTAAAATAGTGTGTTGTTTTCGGACGTTAGATAAAAATGGTAAAGAAGCTACCGTGGGTTTTTCCCGGAATTAGACGACCAAATTTCAGTTTACATCAAATTTCAATTCGAATACCAACACGAATCCCTCGTAGTGTTCTCTATATATTGATTTATGCAATTGTTTTCTATATTTTTGCTGGTGGTGCATATGACATTGTTAACAAAGAGACTCTCATTAGTATAGGATCAGACGGAAATTCACCGGTATTTATTGCCCCTAATCAACATGCCCAGTATCTAATTGAGGGGCTTGTAGCAGGATTCGTTTTCTCATTTGCTGCAGCAAGCTTATACCTTTTTGAACATGCGACAAAGTATGCATTTGATGTCAACACAGCTCAAAAAGTTGAATTAATTGCAACAGTATTGGTAATTGTATGGTTTGTTGTTATCCTTCTGTTATTTAGTGCAAAAGGTTAGAACCTCTCTCCATCTTTTTTATAGTTTATAATTGGAGCCTTTCAATATGTCCTTTTGTTACAATTGTAAGTAATTTAACAATTTTTCTTCTAATCTTCAGAAACAATATTCATGGTTATTATCGGGTCTACATCAAACACATCTAAAAATGAACCATAAGCATCTTTACGAGAAGATGTGGACTGTGAAGGAGGACATGAACCATCCCCTATGTGTCCTAGGCTCTACTAAAGAATTTGTATAATACTCATGTCATAATTTCAACACCTTGAGATGATAGAGTATAAAACATCTCCTGATTCTCATACTTTGCTTTCCATAGTTTCTTGTTAACATGTTCAAGCATGATGTTGTTATCTGAGTAATTTGTTATAATGGAATTAGCGAAAGGACGAACTATTTTTAGATTATTTTCTCTAAACACACTAACTTGATTGGTTAGTACAATAGGTATGCTAAGTTTTCTACTAACCATTTGCAAATATGCCATTTGGAGAGATAGTGATTTGTTCCATTTCATTTCATTTACATTAAGTGGACTGAATCTAAAGTGATTAGTAAACCCATTTATCCCAACAAAAAGAGGTTTTTCTTTCTTAAAAAATCTATGTAATTTCATTAGAATTCTTATTTGATTCGCTTTATCTGCTACTCTTAAAAGTATTATATTACTAAAATCAATATCTTTTTCTAGGGTTATTTCACGAAGTCTTCTAGCACTGAAATTTATTTCACAATCTAGAATTAACGCCTTTTTCCCTTTTTTCAGCCCTTTACAAAGATGATAAAGAATTGTTGTTTTTCCTGAATTTGGAGGGCCAGCTATGTGTGTAATGCCATCAGACACTATTGATTTTTCAAGAAATTTTGAAAGCATAACTGGATCACATATTTTTGTATTTATACAAGATTTGTGCTATATATCTATATTAAGCCTTTTACTAAAACGTTCTCATTTTAATAAACACAAGTTTTTGGTTTTATAGTAAATAGAAACATGAAAAAAGTAATTTATGCAACCAAAATATACAGAATCAATGAGATAAGTATAAGACCCACTCCCTTACTAATAGTGATTCCGTTCCATTTTCTTTCTTTGTAAAGAATAGTTCTACTGGCTTTTTCAGTTGTAATCATAATACCTATCCATATCCCTAATTTTGCAATATAGACTAGTACCACGTTAAGAATCGTGAGAAGGTTTTGTATAATATTATTACTAATGTCGGTAACCATCAAGATCATTATGATATTTACATGAAATAATATATACTCATCAAAAAATCATATTATAACACAATTTCAAATTCTCTACTTATTCGTGGTTACTTTCTGGTTATCGAGAGTGTTTTTGGCATTCTTCTTTTGTGATGGCTATTTGAGATAAGTTGTATAATACGCGCAATTTGTTCTTCGTTTAGCTGTAATTCCTCAGCGAGAAATTCTTCTTTTTTATTGTTTTCTAAACCAATTAGAAACCTATCAAGTTTTTCATAAGACGCTCCGATTTCTTTTTCATCAGTTTGCCCTTTCCATAAACCTGCGGTTGGGGTCTTTGTAATGATTTTTTGGTTTACACCCAACTTTTCAGCAATTTTATACAGCTCTGTCTTATATAACTCACCTATTGGCCATATATCAGCTGCTAAATCACCAAATTTCGTTCCATAACCAATTGATATTTCGGATTTATTTGATGTTCCTGCTACCAGCCTGTTATCTATATTTGCTATAGAATATAGGATAACTGCTCTAATTCTTGCCTTTAAATTCCCTTTAGCTAAGGCATTATCTTCAACATTTGGTAGTAACTTAAATACACTATCAAGTATTGGTGAAATTTTAATAATCCTTAAAGGAATGTTCAAATCATGGGCAACGGTTTGCGCATCTTCTGTATGGATGCTATCTAGCTCTTCTTCAGGCAAGTGAACTAAATCTATTCCCTCTTTCCCAAGTGCGATAGCAGATAAATGCGCAATAATTGCAGAATCAATACCACCACTTAGTCCTAAGACTATTCCCCTTGTTTGTGAATTACTTACTTCATCTTTAATAAATTGTACCGCTAAATCTATTATTTCATCATAATTCTCAATAAATTGAACCATGTTTTTACAGTCCTTAAAATTCATAATAAATTTATTACTTTTAAGTTTTAAGAAATGAAAAACCCTTGTAGTAATTCTTGGAGCCTCGAAGGGGGATTGAACCCCTGACCTTTACCTTACCAAGGTAACGCTCTACCAACTGAGCTATCGAGGCTTGTTCAATAGAGTGCGATGACTGAAATTTTTAAAAGTTGTGTTTTATGTAGAAGATTCAGTTTCAAGATAAATCCACAAAGGGCGAAAAGTCTAAATATACTATCTTTAAATTCCTAACAAATTAACTGATTCGGATTATTATGAGAAAACATTCCTTTGTATTGCTGTTTATCTATCTCTTCGTAATGACAAATCTATTTTTGTCTATGCCTATCGATGCTGATATTACTATTGAATATGTTATAATGTATGATGAATATCATGGACAATTCTTTGATCGAGAATTAATGAGCACCGCTCTTAACTCACTTGATGAATTAGTAATATACAACAATGAAACTGAGGAAATAGTTGAAATCAAAATAAATTTGATATATAATAACGAAACAGTGTTCAACTCTACCAATCTTCAGGGTGTAGATTTACTCATAATGACGAATCCTGGGTTTGAAGAGGAAGATAATTTATCACCTTCTGAAAGATTAGCAATTCTTGATTTCATGGAACTTGGGGGTTCTCTTTTTGCTTTATGCAACCCTTTGTCCTATGATGAAAATGTAACAGGAAATCCTGTAACAATTAATGCTTTACTTAATGAGAGAGATTCAGCATTAACTACTGCTCGAATTCGAGCAAGTGCTATTGCTAATTCTACTGTATTAGTAGATGATTTCTTCCACGTTTATGAAAATAATACTTTCCTTTCGCTAACAAATTATGAAAATGAACACACAATCTTTGAGCAAGAAATCGAAATCTCAAATTTAACAATCTACTCTGCTTCAATTGAATTGGGAAATGAACTTCGAGAGGAAGCAATTGGTAGAACCCTCGAAACAACTTACTCTATAGATGAATCTTATCACATATTCAGAGACCAATCAACAGGTTTTCTAACTTGGTTATTAGCCCAAACTGTGGGCAACTCAAGGTTTGTCATATCTGGTTCGACAATTATGTTTAGTGATTTTGAAATCGCTGATGATGAGAACTGGATAGATCAAGAACAAAACTTGGACTTATGGAAGAATACAATTTTATGGCTTCTAAAATACACTCCTCATCCTGAATTACCTGCTTTACCATTGTTACCCTTCTGGAGTTATGCTTTAATTGTGGTTGGTGTTTCAGTAGCAATTTTTGGGCTTTCGGTTTTGTTGTACAGATACCGCATTAGTAAGAAAACTGAATTTAAAGTAAAGTAAGTAATATTGTCTTAACAATAAAAAGTGGAGTATAAATATTCAATTTTACTTAGTTTAGTGATGGAAAATAAAAAAATCGCTATTTTTGATGCCAAAGAATCAATACTAATTTCCTCTTTACTCGACGGAGCAGTTGAGGCTAGTGATTTTCGCTTATCCATTGGTCATTTCTCTAAAACGAAAGTTACTAATCTCTTCCGTGATAGTTTTCCCAAGTTTTCTTCTGGAGTAAAATCAAAGATTACAGATGTCTTTATTAGATACTTTTTTAGCAATAATATGATTGACGCTAATGAATTCTGGCGATTTGTGGATTTCAGAAATTTTTGGGCTGAATTGAGGACGTTTCATGATGTTTTCTATTCACGAAGCATGATTTTGAGTGATGTTATCAAGTTTTTCGAGCAAACACTTTTTCAAACTAAATCTCGTTTGAACCTCAATTTTTTACAAAAGAAGATAATAGAAAAACTTGGAAAAAACCCCTCTTCCCTTTACAAACAATTAGCTGAAGACTTGAGTATCTCCGAGAAAAAAGTAAGTCTAACGTTAAAGCACTTGAATTCTCGTGGTATTTATATCGGCAGTTTAATTTCGTACAAATCACTTAATTTGCATGAATTTTTCTCTTTTAATCGTTCTAAAGGCTTTGGAGAGAATGCTGTAATTATTGATAGACTCCTACTTTTTCCGAAGTTATACATCACTCATGGGATAATGGCGCGAAAAAAACACGGTCCTTCTTTCTATTATGTTAAAGAGAAGAAAATGTACTTCAATCCAGACATTTTGAACAAAGGATTGTCAATTCAAGACTGGAAGAAACATTCTCTTACCAAACAAAAGAATTCATCTGATTCTGTAACTAGCACTAAACTGAAAACTGTCTCTTCGGAAAAACAACCTTATCTCTCTCAATTATTGCGTAATTGTGAACTTGATTTCAAACGTCCTGACATCAAAACCATTGCCGAATCCCATGATGTTTCTGCAAGAACATTATTTAGAGTAAAATCCAGTTTAATAGACGATAAAATAGTTCAACCAAATATGGTTGTAGAAACTCCTGATTTACTTCAAGTACTACTAGTATCAAAATCTGAATTAGTGGAACTATACAATAAAGTTCCGTATATTCGAACTTATCAGATTTATGATGATTTTGGAGACACTAGTTGGCTTTCCTATTTATCGATCTTTATGCCCGATTTCAAATATATATATACGCGTTTAAGTCGTCATGCTGAGGTATTTCAAGTGATTAGACGACAAATAAAGGATTTAAGCATAGATATTGATTTACCCACACTTTCGCATGCCAATCGTAAAACTTATACAAACAAATAGGTGTTGTCATTACATGTCAAATCAACGCTCACTAAAGGAAATTGTTGATATAATATCATCAGAAGCTGGATTAGGAAAAGAAGAAATCAATCAATTGATAAATAATAAGATGGATGAACTTGGAGAGTTTGTTACTGCATTGGGAGCTGCTCATATTGTAGCAAGAGAAATGAGCGTTGATTTCTCTTCTGAACCCAAAGTCACAGTTCCTCCCATGATAAATGTAGAACAACTTGTACCAGAGATAACCAATGTTAATTTACTAGGAAGAATAACAAGAATTTATGATCACTTTGCGTTTAAGAAAAAAGATGGTTCGGATGGTGTGCTCCAATCCATAATATTGGAAGATAAAACTGGTACTATCCGTGTTGTATTTTGGGATCAAAAAGCCGGTGAATTTCAGAAAGGAAATTGCAGTTTAGGTGATCCATTACGTATACTAGGAGCGTATACTCGAAAAGGAAAGGATGGTTCAACTGAAGTACATCTTGGTATAAGGAGCCACCTTCAGATTAGACCTTCAGGAATTAAAGATGAAGATTTACCTGAGTCTAAGGATTCTTTCTTTAAAATTAATGAAATAAAAGGTCAGGAAGTCGATGTTTCGATTAAAGGACAGATTACACAAATTGATGATATACTCGAATTTGAGCGTTCAGATGGTTCTAAAGGAACAAAACGGGGTCTGATAATCGGAGATGAAACCGGGGAGGTTCTTGTGAATTTCTGGAATGAAAAATCTTCCCAAGTAAAAGATTTGAAACTAGGAGACATTATTAATGTCATTGGTTTATCATCAAAAATAGGTTTGAAAGGTTTAATTGAACTTCATTCAAACAGATTTACAAATTTTACAAAAGAAAAAACACCAGCTGATTTTGTCGTTAAGAAAGGTCTTGTAGGAACAATTTCTAAGGAAAGCATTAAAGTTTCGAAACTTAATGAAATCTCCGACATCAATCAACTCATCTCAGTTAAAGGTTTAATAATACAGGTAAATCCAATACATGAATTTTCGCGTGAAAGTGGAAGCAAAGGAAAAGTACAAAACATAGTGATTTCAGATGATTCCCGTTTAATGAGAATTGTTCTGTGGGATGACAAAACAGCTTTGATTGATTCTAAAGATACTGACAAAATGCTTAGCATCGTTAATGGAAACACTCGAAAGGGGAGGTTTACAGACATTGAAGTTCATTGTGGAAACCAAACACAAATTGACCTTGAAGAAGTTGAGATTGCCGTTGTTCAACAATATCAAGTAAAATTCACTAACCTTAATGACATTACTCCAACTGAAACAGATGTAAATATTAGAGGCATTATAACAGAATTTAACCCTGTACAAGAAATTACAACAAAAGAGAATGAATCTATCAAATTGCAAAGTTTTAAGATTACTGATCAAACTGCGGAAATCAAAGTTACTTGTTGGAGAGATAATGTGCAAAAAATAGCAAATCTAGATAGTGGGGAGAAAATTGAAATATACCAGGCCAAAATTAAGGAAGATTCAGGATATGGGCACGAACTCATCATTACAGGGAATTCCTTTTTAAAAAAAGCTATTCACAATGACATGACACCTCAAGGTTTCGTACCTAGTTCAACGATATCAGACCTTGGATCCCAAATTCAGACAATTAATGATATCGAAGATATTAAAGAAGGTGACGCTGTCACAATTCAAGGCACAGTTGTGAAACTTAATGAAGCACAGTTTGTTTATTCTTCATGTCCAGAATGTAAAAAGAAGGTTACTAAACAAGACAAGCTTTACATCTGTAAAGAACATGGTGAGGTTGAAAACCCTATAAATCGAATTCTATTTTCATTTGTCGTGAATGATGGAACAGGAAATATCAACATTTTGTGTGCAGGTAAACTGGCTGAAATGATAATCGGCATGTCAGCTGATGCTGTTTCGAGAATGGTAGATGAACAAGAATCCGACCAAGCTCCTTACTCTATTTTACGAAACAAAGGATTTGAGAACTCGGAATTGATAATTAGCGGAAAAGTCAACAAAAATCAGTATCTCAATAGCTTAGAAATCATCGCCAGATCTATTGAAGAAGTAGGTTATAAAGAAGCTTCTAAAGATGTGGTCAAACAGATATTCACCGAATAATGGGCTTCTTTCTCCTTCCTCGAATATTTTAAGCTTTTATTCATTCTTAAATTCGGCTTAATGTCGAAAAGCTTATTAATAGTTACATGACTGCTTCAACGGGTTACAATGGATTTCACTATATTACTAACTGTGTCTATAATTTTAATTATTATAGGAATTATATTTGCATTATTTTATCATGCCTTTAGTATTGGAAAAGAAGAAGAAACGGAATGATTTCTCTATATTTCTAATATCATACCCTTTTTCTTATTGTAAACTTTCACTATTGTTACTATTGCCCCTAATAATACACTAGAACTTGAAACAACCGGTATAACTATGCTTGTAATTGTGTTTGTATTTGTTTTTTTAACTCCAACTAAATCTAGCACCAAATAACTTCCTTTTACAATATCAACATTAGATAGTAAAACATAAAGGTCAGTTATTTGCAGCCCATACAATTCTGTAACATCTTCTTCTTTGCTTGAGAAAACCTGCCATAAATACTTAGAAGTAATGTAACTCTCATTTAAATAATAAATAAGTGAGATATTTGTATAACTTTTAGTTCTTGCATCTATAATGAAGTGAATTCTTATTTCACCATTTTCTTCTTCAATATTAGTTGAGATCTCTGGACCTATGGTCTCCACAACTAATTTGTGGTTTTCGTTGCTCTTTTCGGTTTCAGTTTCCCAATAAATCACGTTATCATCCCAATAAACTGGGATTCGTAAGGTATCTGCTTCTATATAGGCATTTATGATTGGTGTCATTTCTTCTTCAATAATAACAAACCATCTGTCATGATTTTCTGGATATTGTATCCTATACCCTAAAGTTATATTGCCATAACTAGATCTTACTCCTCCTTCTTGGATTATATCTACTTGTAAATCGCTAAACTGTATTTCATAAGATTCGGTGAAAATCGGATTGTATTTATTAATCACTGAATAATTTACATAGATTTCCTTTTGGTTAAGTGATAATTGAATTTCAAAGGAATGTTCGCCTAAAATATCTGTGATTCCTGTTATTGAGCCAATTGTTTCTACTTCTATTCTAACAGGTGCATTACCAACAGGGAAGCTATTTGCAGTAATACAAAAATCAAATTGATAGTGTAATAGTGATTCCATTTTTGTATATGTGAATGAAGCTGTTAAAGTACTCACCATGACATTAATTTCAATTGATTCTATTATTGTGGCATGAGTTTGGGATTCAGCACATATGTCTAACTTGGCTTTTCCTAATTCAAGATAAAATGCTGATAAATAAATCCTAAATGTATTTCCTATGTTTTCTACTGGAATTTTCTCATTTTCTAAATATATAATAAGTGCTGACCCCTCTATTACTTGCTCACTATCTAAATCTAGATAACTGATTTCTAATACTTGAAGTGCGAATTGTGGTATCTCAATTTGATCTACGACTATCAGTTGGGATGGTAACCTGATTAAATTGATTGTTGTACTTGTAACCCCTATATTGTCTCCATCTATTACAATGAATGTCACGTCATATGTACCACTATGCACCCACGAAGGAAAATTGAAATTTATTGTTTCATTTGCAATATAACCTCTCATGGAACCATTTTCAATTCCTGACCAAAATGCGAAAACTGGTATTTCATCTATTAACTGGTTGAATTCAACTGTCGCATTTAACATCTCAAATATTGTTAGTTCAGAAATTATTGTTTTATTTATCAAATTCTGAATGGTAAATTGACAATTGAGATTAGTGGTGGGACCAATCTTTAGTAAAGTCAAAACGGTTTGATTTTCGTTTATATTTTCAACATTTTGAATCTGAAAATTTTCTATACTTCCATTTAAAACCCAATATTCAGGATAAGTGATGTTGATTTGGTTAATTTCTGAACTTAATTGATTTACAGTTATCGTAAATGAAATTGTGGCATCGCTTTCAGTCTGTATGTTTTTACTGAAGGGGATTATAATTGTACCAGTTATGTTTAGAGTATATTCTGATTTCATTTCATAACTTGAATTATGATCCCATTTCAAATCAATCTCGTTATTTAAATATGTTTCATCTACATGCGCATCAATATCCACAGTTCCTGAATTCACGCTAGTTGAACTGACAGAAAAATCGTTTACTCTAAGATCTATGTCTTCTGGTGATACGGATGATATTACTCTAAAATCATCAATAAGGAGAGAACATTCCGAATATTCAGGTGAAATAACATAAATACCTATGGATTTAAGAACCGTGGGGATATAAGGGTCTCCTTGATCAAAAAGATCCGATATCGCAATTGAATAGAAATTCCATTGATCATTCCAACTACTGTTTTCTAGAAGCCGATAAACCACAAATGGTGTGGTTGTATTCTCTCCAATTTCAGGTGGGTCAATATTTGTATAATGCCAATGTATTACCATGATTCTACAAGTATCAAAAACAATATCAATAATCAGAGAAGAATTTATGACATTTTGTAGAGATGAATTAGATTCTAATAGATAGTTGTAACTAATGCGTGTATCTGCTTGGTATAATTCAATGTTTTCTTGATATAGTGAATAGGTCATTGTCTCTGTATTACTCGAATAAAATTTCCAAACATTATCTCCTTCTATACTCCTTGGATCCATTGTTCTTTCTATACTCAAACCTGCTTGTATGACATTCTCTGAATAGAATGATTCCTGTACTTCAGCCCCAGGATTCTGTATATACTGTACTTCCATATTTACAATTTCTCCCTCAAGATTATAGTTTCCTTGGCCTGGAACTGAAATAATTGAATCCCCATTTTCGATTTTACCTACTATTTCTTGCCCTGTGTAATTTGCTTCAAGACTCACATTTGGGTTAAAACTATCAAAAGTATCCACAAGCGAGACATTATTTTCCTCCCAGACATCTTCTGAGTTACTAAAACCTTGCTCTACATTAGAAACTATATTTTCTCTATTGCTGTTTCCATGAACAGAATCTTCTATACTGCCATTTATTGTGATTTCTTCCACTTTATCATTGTTTAGATAATTATCGTAATCACTTATTCCATCATCCATTAACAAGGAACCTTGATTAATTGTAGATAAACTAACAAAGACCAGTATAACAAACAGTAATTTTCTATATTTCATCTCATATGTTTATCTTAACTATATATTAAAAACCGCACATTTTTTACTCTCTCCCTTACTTTACAACTTATCTTTGCTTATTGAAACCATTCTGTTAGGAACAGTTATCTATTTTATTATATTTTAATATGCTTGAATACTTTCGGTTAACTGTCTCTTTTTGTTGAAATTATCCGTTATAGTTGAGCTCTAGATATATTAAATTTAACGCAACAGTTGCTTAAGCTTTATTTCAATCTTAAGCATTTTTAATAGTTTTGTCGACATTGTTGTTCTGAGTCAGATGGAAGCTTATATGTGTGATGAGTGCAAGTCAAGAATAGTTAAAGAAAATGGATTATACGTATGCCAGAAATGTGGTTTGGTTCACGATGCGGTCCTAGATGCATCTTCTTTTCAATTAGGGTCCGTGTCCAAAAGTAATCAACGCAAGAGCCAACAGTATACCTCTATAAACAACAGGTTAGCCGTTGTGAGTTCACTCGGTTCCTCTATTGGAACTGTAGAAGAATACATGTTTAGAGACGCTAATGGATCACTATTGGATCAAAGCACTCAATCTAAATTTAGAAAATTTAAAAATTATTATCATATCCCAGGTGCAATTAAAGGGAAGGAAACCGACTATAGGACAATAAAAATAATGAATGAAGTATTCGCGCGACTTCATGTTCCTGAAAAAATACGCAATCGTTCTTTGTTCCTATATCACAAATACAAGGAGGAACATAAAGGTAAAATAACAAACCATGTCCTATTATCTGCTTTGTCTCTTCTCCTCAGTGTCCGTGAATTTAAACATAACTGTCCTTTAACCCTAAAAGAGATAGTTGGAACATACAGAGAATTGGGTCACCGAGTATTAGGTAAAAATTTACTTAGTTTGATGCAAGATTTAAACATTAAATCTCCCTCTTCAAGCATAAGACGGAGTGAAGAATATGTTTTCCGGATATGTTCTCTTATATGTCGCCATTCTCCAATAAAAGAAAGGATAGAGAAGAAATATTCTATTGATGTTTATGTATATGAAAAAATGCTTCAGTTACTTTGTTTACGAATTCTAGAAAGCATTCCTTATGTTGAACGTGGAGGAAAACGTCCGTATCCTTTTTCTGCAGCCTCTGCTTATGTAGCTGATAAGCTTCTATCAAAGAAACTAGGCAGTTCTTCAGCTCTAACTCAAAAACTAGTTGCTCAATCAACCAATGTTGCTGAATTTACTATCAGAGATCACGCAGAATTCATGTTTAATTATGATTATGATGAAATAATCACTGAAATTAGCAAAAGACTTTCTTCAAGTTTCGAATGATGCACAATAGAGAAAGCAACGAAATCACTCTACTTTAGAAACGAATTAGACTTGAGAAGAAGTTTTGTACCACTAATACAATTATTATATGAAGAATAAACACAATTACAACCTTAAAGAGTATCCGTTTTTCATTACTCATTTTCAGTAAATAGTAATTATTTAGACAATTGATTACTAAAAAGGAAAGTGACAAAAATGACCATATAGTAAATGAAAAAGAAAACGAGAAGTCCCCGTTACTAATTAATGAATAGAAATTAGAAAACAAGGGAGAGAAACCTGCTATCATGGCTATTGTTATTAAAGTAACATAACGTATTATCCTCATCCTTCTTTTATGTACCTTTAACAAATCATTTCTCTCTTCAAGTGCTTCTTCACGCATTCTGATGAGTTTTGCTGTTGATTTAAATCGTTGTATCATTTGTTGAGTATCAGCTTGTAATGCTGATACAAACAGATTAATTATCTCAGGATAATCTAATTTAAGTGATGAGAAAATTTCGGTGATTTCCTCTCCAAGTTGAATTCTTAGAAGTAATTCTCTAGGAAAATCTTCAATAAAGAACATAGCTCTCTCAAGATTTTCTCCTTTTTCCATTTGGTTTGCGATTTCGCGGAGTAAGATGTGATCTGAAAATGATAGTTTATACATTTTTTCCCTCCATGCTTTTGTTTTGAATTAATCTAAGTGTTGCAGTTCCAAAAACTGCGTAAAGCAATGGAAAAAGTAGCAACGTTGGTGAAGTTGGTGATACTATAAGTGATAAAACTAAACTAAGAACCAAAGGTAATAGACACGAGATTGCAACAAAGATGACCATATTATCCTCAATCAGCTTGATTTCTTTTTTTAATCTGGTCAAGAAATCAGGATCAGTTTCTATGAAGGAATCTGGATTTTTTAGGCTCTGAAATGCATATTTGTGCTTTTTGTTGTGAAACATCTTTGAGTTTTCGTCAATTGTTTGATTTTCATCAGCTCCAATGTTCAGATTGAAGATCATATCTTCAAAGTATTTTTTGTAGAAATTATCAACTGTTCCTTTCTTCAGAAGCAATTCAATGGAGCGAGGTAAAGATTGTGTTGATTTCATATTAATTGAGAGTGAATTTATAATTAGAAAAGCTACCTCGTCAAACAATCTGCGTTTTTTTATTATACCTGACCTGACATAATCACTAAAAACAAAAAAAAGAGCAAGTGAAATAGCAATTGAAACGATTAGTGTATAAATCAAATTTAACTGAATTAGAAAGTAACAGAGTAACATCGAAACAAAAAAACTTAGTATTGCTAGATTACATAGTACCACTAGTTTTACCAAATCGTTTTCTGATATGAAATCTTCTGAATGTTTTCTTATTTTGCCTAATGTGATTCTGTGAAGAAATTCTTTTGGTACAATACTAAAGTGCATTGTTTTTTGTATCAATGAAAAATACCTCGATCCCACTTATTTCACCATCAATAATTGCTCTTTTTTCTTTCCAATATGATGTTGAAAAATTATCTCTCTTTCAATGATTGAATCAATTTTCTCCTTAATGAACGATTCTTCTTTTATGGTACCTATTGTTCTTTTCTTATCCCAAGAAAAGTCATAAATTTTTGTTAAAAATCCATATTTTTTATCTAATTGTGGATTATTTATATTAACCTCATAGACTTCGGCAATAGTTCTAATGAAATTAGTTTTCAGTATTTCGCGTTTCATGATTATAATAGTTTCTAGAGACAGAAAGTCTGTAACTGAAATTTTATGCGAATTCTCCCATCTTCTTAATATTTTTTCAACAGAGTCGGAATGAGCCGTCTGTATACCTTTTAAACCAGCATTTAATGCTTCAAACATAGCTTTTGTATGCTCACTCGATTGAATTTCTCCTAAATATATCCAATCCGGAGATCGATGAAGAAGTTTCAATATTTCAGATGTCTTGGTGTATAAAGATCTATTAGATTCAAAAGAATCAACTTGAATTGATAATTGTTTATAACCTAATTCGGTTTGATTTATTGATTCAATAGCGTCCTCTATTGCAATTTTTCTCCAGTGTTTTGGTGTATACAAGTCTATAGCATTCGCTAATGTTGTTTTACCAGAGTTTGGTTCTCCAATGACTGTGATGTTTTTTCTATTTTTGACAACTTCAACTAAGTAAGCTGCAATGAATGAAGGTAAGGTTTTCAGTTTTATCAAATCAACCATCCTTAATGGATTTCTATGGAACTTTCTAATATTGAATGTAGGACCGTTTGGAGATAATGGAGGAAAATCCAATGAAATTCTCATGTGAAAGTCATTTGTTTTAAACTCAATCTTGAGTGATGGTTTCTTTGTTGTAATCGTAATAGGGTGCTCTAATTTCAGTCTGGTTAGTAGGCTTTTTATTTCTTCTTCTTCTAAAACTATACCTGTATTACACCTACCAAAAATTCTATGATCAACATATATTGGAGCATTCATTTGATCCATATATATCTCATTTACTCCATCATCCAGAAATAGTGGGATAATCCTATCTAGTTTTATTAATTTGTGGATAAATAATTCCGCAAATAAATCGGGTTCTGTTGGTAAATCGTTAATTTCTAATACTTTCCACATAAATATTGATTTTAATACACTAATTAACTCGTCAAACTTTAGTATTTTTTTTCCTAATCTTTCTTTATGTTTGAAAACTATTGACGATAATTCTGTGAATACTAATGGGTCCTGATCAAAATCATATTCGGGTTTTGCACTATAGATCAGATAGTTGCCATCGTTTGTAATTTTAACTTTGTATCCTTTGATTTTGTATTCACTTATTCCATCCTTTTTCAATTTGAAATCTCCCGTTCAGTTTTACACTATTCTAATTACTAATGAGTATATCAACACCACTTTTTTGAATAAATCAACAATTTCAAAATGAAATGAGGTAAAATTTAGAAAAAGAGTGTATTCATCAATAATTTCGACACACACAGGTAATAACTTTAAATAGAAAAAACTTACAGTCGATGATGTGAGAAAATGACCAATCAATATGATGTAATGTGGACAGAAAAATATAGGCCAAAAACCCTTGATGATTTGAAGGGTCACGAGGACATTATAGTACGTCTAAAAGGATTTATCAAAAGAAGGAATCTACCTCATTTATTATTTGCTGGACCTCCTGGTACAGGTAAAACAACTGCTCTTTTAGCTCTTGCAAATGATTTATATGGTCACACAAATGTTTCTCGTAATCTTTTAGAAATGAATGCTTCGGACGATCGTGGAATTGATGCTATACGAACTAAAGTAAAGGAATTTGCCCGTACAGCTTCTTATGGAAACACCCCATTCAAGATAATATGTTTAGACGAGGCAGATAACCTAACTTCTGCAGCTCAGCATGCTTTAAGAAGAACAATGGAAAGATATGTAAAAACAAGCAGATTCACATTAATTTGTAACTATTCAAGTAAAATAATAGAACCTATTCAATCGAGGTGTGCAACA
>JAUWPI010000020.1 GCA_030611665.1 Candidatus Heimdallarchaeota archaeon
TGAACAATATTAAAAAGCTCATCTTTCTGATTTGTTTTGGAGTAAATGTTTGCTAATAATGTTACTGCATTAATTTCAGATGAATAATGTTCTCTTTTTCTGAAGAAGAGCATACAATCTTCTAACATCTTAGCTGAAGAAGGATTCCTTGCTTCAGTCCATTCACCAATAGCATAAGAATATCTAATCCAATTTACAATCATTATATTAGGGTTTGTTAAGGAATCAATGATTTCCTTAGAAGTTTTTCGCATTATGATAGCTTTTTCAATATTACCTTGTAGTTTCTCAATACTCCACATAATGATATAATAAAGAGCTATTCCTTCTTTGAAATCTATTTTTTCAGATAAATTGTTAATCTCATTTGCAAGTTCTAATATTTCGTCATTATTTTCTAAAAGACCAAAAATGTGTATGTGTTTAACATAATTTAGTATTACATGAGATTCAATATCGTTCAGTTGCTTACTTTTTTGCAAAATCTTTTCAATCAATTGTTTTGATTCTTTAGGAGGTAATCTTCGCGTTAATTCAAGAAGATCTGAAACAACTTTTCGTAACTCTATTTGTTTCGAAATTTTGTCGATCTTTAAGTCTTCTAAGTTTGTTATCAACGCTACCACCTATTACAAGTTTTACAGAAATTTTGTTAACTTCTATAATTTAATCAATATACTATTATAAAATTTGTGGAAGCGCAACTTTTGCTTCTTTCACTTCAAAATTATCTGATCTAAGTATCTTGGGATCATAACATCCTTGTGTTTTTTCATTGCTTTAGTCTTATCAGGTGTATGTACCATCACTTTCTTACCTGAGAGTTTGTCAATGTAATCATTTAGAACCAAAGGAGACGAATGTCCACTAATTTGCAACGAGAATATTCTCTGTTTATATTGCTGAAGTGCTACAGGGTTTCCTGTCTTAAGTGCAAAACCAAGTGTGTTGGGAGCTTGGTATCCACAAAGGATGACACCTGTTTCTGATGAGTTCTTTGTTGCTTCTAACAATTTTCTAGCATTACCACTTTGTAACATTCCGTGACCCGTTATCAATATGTCATTTTCAAAAAAATCAGCAGGATCAAAGTTTTTCTTTATATCATAATCTGCTTTAATTCCCATTGTCTTTGTAATATCAGCTGCAAGACCAGTTACGATAATATTTCTCTTCTTTGAAATCCTTAATCTTGCTAGCCTCATAATCATTTCTTGAGTTCTTCCAACTGAAAAAGCTGGAATTATTATTTTAGAACATAACTCAGTAGCTTGAAGTAAAGTTGTATCAGGATCTTCTCGTGGAACATTTCGATTATAGTAAGTTCCATCAAATATTGTTAAATCACAATCAGTTGGGAACTGAGCGCCTGGGAATAATTCACTCTTATCTAAGGAAAAATCTCCGGTGAAGAAAATTCTTTTACCAAAAACGTTGATTTCATAACCATAACTCCCAAAAAGATGAGAAGCAGAATAAGGAGTAACTTCGAACCCTGGAGATATTTCTACAGTCTTTTTAGGTTTGAGAGGGTGAAAAGAGTTGAGCAAATTGATAATATTTGAATTTTGCAAATAGATTTTCTGTAAATGAGACAATTGGTTTGATAGCTTTCGTTTCCCTCTTGTAATTGATGCTGTATTATACAATAGTTTTTCTGTTAGAATCTTTGTTATTGGACTTGAATACCACCTTTTTTCATTTTCATGTGAAATGATATACGGTAGCCCTCCAGTATGATCTAAATGAGCATGAGATACAAGAACAGCATTAACAAATTTCAATGCAGGATGCCATCGTGGAATGCTTTGGTTAGCTACACTCATCCCAAAGTCTAATAGAATAGCATTATTATCATGTTGTACAATTATACCCATGTTGCCTATTCCCCCACCCCCTAAGAAGGTAATTCTTACTTTTTGAGCTATATTCGGACTGGAGTAAGCTTTGATTGATGCAAATTCCCTAATTAACTCATGGGGTAATTCTGCTAAATCAGTCATATCAACAGTTTTAGCTGATAGATGATTTAAATGTGGTTTGAAGATTGGGTCAACGACTGTAGGAACTTCTAAATAGTTTAGAGAAGCAAATAATTCTTCGATTTTCTTTTGAAAATTAGCTATTGTGATTTTCTTATCTATTTTCAATTGTTCAGTTATGAACTTCGCTAAATTGTAAGATATCTCATTCAGTTTCCTGTAATCAATATGAAAATCAAGCAATTTAAGAATTTCAGGAGGTATTGAACTGGATAGAGAATCTATGTATTCTGGTCTATCCACTATATTAGAAATAATTCTTTCCAATTCCTTGAATTGTAATCTTTCTTTATTTTTTGTTTTTAAGTCGATTTCACTCTTCTGTAAAGCAGTTTCAAATTTACTAAAGCTAAGAACAGTTATACCTAATTTTCTGGAAAATTCTAAGAAATTAAGAAAACTGATAGTCTTATCTAGATTGAAATCATTTTCAATAAGTTCATATAACCAGAAATAGACTACTAACGATTCATCTCTTAATATTCCTTTTTCAGAGAGTAGTTGTATTATAGCTCTATAGGTTTCATAGTTAATGTTTTCAAAGAAATACATACCAACTAGATAATAAGAAATGTTTGTTGGAATATCCTCTTCTGTTTGCCAAGTAGAAACGAATAATTGCTTAATATTTTCACTTGAACAAATATAGTAAGGATCGTCTTTATTTTGATGAAAGTCTAAAATTTCTTGAAAAATAATTTGTATTTGTTCATCATCTATAGCAAGCGTTGAAGATTTTTCTTGTCTAACAACTAAAAGTTGTTCTATAAATTTAGTAATGGTTGTCATAGTAATATCCTCTTTATATTATTTGTACGTCTTAAGTATTCCGAGTCTCAGAATCCGTGAGATAAATACAAAAAAAATTGGTATGGAGTACTGAAAATATAAAAAAAGAAGTTTTTACTCTTCTTCTTCTTTTGTGTCACTTTCAAGTAAACTACTAAAGGCGTCTCGTAATTCTCCTTGTAAAGCTTCTTTCATCTGTTTGGTAGAACGTTTAGGTGCAGCAGGAGCAACTTGAGTTGGAAGTTCATCGTCTTCATCATCACTATCATCAGCAGATTTAGAACGTGATTTTCTTTTTGCTAAAGCATCCTTAACTTCCATGTTTAAAACCATAGAAGCGGGCATTGAACCTGATTCACCAGCTGCTGCAGCTCTCTCTTTTCGATGTTCATCTTGATCTACTTTCTTCAATCCTGCTTTAACACCTTGAATAGCAGTAACACTAACTCCAGATGGGCTGAATGAAGCTGCGTCAACCATTTCTTTTGGTTGTTGTTCAGGAGCTTTTGATAAGCCTGCTGCCGCTTTCATTAAATCAGAATTAGATATTCCTCCGCCACCACTAGGTGCGGGTGCAGGAGATCCTCCACCTGAAGGAGCACTACTAAGATTTGGTGCTGCAGAAAGATTTGGTGCACCCATAGCAGGAGCACTTGCTTGAGCAGGATTAGCCATAGCAGGAGCACTTGCTTGAGCAGGACTTGCTAATGCAGGACTTGCTAATGTAGGTCCAGAAACACCTAAATTTCTTTCAATTGCGCTAATACGCGCATCTAAACCGGTAATGTAATCCTCCATCCTCTCTGTAGAAGCTACCATTATTGCACCAAAATTCTCGAGAAGTTTTGTCAATTTCTTGATTGCTTTACTAGAAGGTTCAGAACTACCAGAAAGCAAGACATCTAAATAATCATCTATTGACACGTGTATCAAGTAAACACAAAAAAAGAGATATAAAAACTCTATGATATTCCTCAAAAAAGCTCAAAAAAACAGCCTAGGGAGTGATAGAAAAGGGAGATAAAAATGGTTTCAAGGTTTGGAAAATGCACCATTAGAATACTTCTAGGAGAGCAGAGACAACAGTTTCTATTTGTTCGGTAGTTATGCCAAAATAGGTTACCATTCTGAAAAGATAATCACCCATAATAGAAACTTTTATTCCTTTTTGAGAAAGTTTTTGCTCTATTTCGTTTGCTGTGTAAGAAGTTTCAGAGATATCAGAAACAACAAGATTAGTATCAACGGGTTTAACACGAATATTTTCTATCTCATTGAGAGCTTTCTCTAACATCTTTGCGTGTTTATGATCTTCAGCTAACCTATCAACCATGTTGTTAAGAGCATAAATTCCTGGAGCAGCAATTATCCCCACTTGTCTCATCGCTCCACCAACAACTTTGCGGTTTTTTCTAGCTTTATGGATAAAATCTTCAGAACCAACAAGCAAAGAACCAATGGGACAACCTAATCCTTTGGATAAGCATATTTGAATACTATCAGCATTTTCAACAATTTTAGAAGCTGGCATATCTGTTGCAACAGCAGCATTGAAAATGCGTGCTCCATCTATATGAACCACTCCTCCGTTTTCATGAGCTATTTTAGCTAAAGCATCAATGTTATCTTTAGGAATGATTTTCCCACCACCTCGATTGTGAGTATTTTCTATACACAAGAGTTTCGGATCAACATAATGAACATTATAGGAACGTGTAAAAATAGCTTCAACATCAGAAGGAGACATTAGTCCATCCTCACCTCTGATCAGAAAAGGATAAGCACCGCAAATCTGTCCGATTCCACCTACCTCGTACATATTGATATGACTTTCTTCCTCCAAAACAATACCATCACCACGGTTAAGATGGGTCATATTTGCAACAAGATTGCCTTGTGTGCCACTAGATACAAATAAACCAGCTTCTTTACCTAGAATTTTAGCTGATAAAGATTCAAGTTCAATTACAGTCGGGTCTTCTCCCCAAACGTCATCCCCCAGTTTTGCATGCATAATTGTTTCCATCATTTCCTTTGAAGGAAGAGTAAAAGTGTCTGAACGTAAATCTATCATTGTTTTTTGCTGAAAAAGAGAATTTTAAACTTGTCGATACAAAAAACAATATATCACTCTCTTTCAATTTTCTCAAGAAGGTTTTACATCTCTCTATATCTTGAATGAGGTTTAAATAGAATAAATTTTTCACTATTCTAATGAAGATTCTAAAGATTTACACAGATCATGCTAAAACCTATCATGAAATGTATCAAGCAATTTTCAACTATGAGAAAGATTTTCAATTATATCATCGATATCTCTCTAAATTAAAATGTAAGAAAATATTAGAAATAGGCTGCGGGAGTGGAAATCTTGCCAAATACTTCATAGACAATAAGTATGACTATACAGGTTTAGATAATTCCAAAGAAATGATTAAACTTGCCAAAGAATTAGTTCCTGAAGGAAAATTTATCTTAAGTGACATGCGAAACATAAAATTAGAAGAGAAATTTGATGCGGTTGTAGTAACAGGCAGAACCTTTACTCATATGACAACTAATCATGATGTTATGTTTGCTTTATATTCCATTAATGAAACACTTCAGAAAGAAGGATGGCTGCTATTTGACAATTTCAATGCAGAAGAGATTTTTACAAATTTCAGAGAACATTCAATCAACAAATCTAAGTATGATGGACGGAACTATACCAGAAAGAGTTCAACATCACTTGATTTAGAACATGGATGGACATGGAAATGGGAAGCTGAATATGAAATAGAGGAAAATAATGAAATAAGTTCTTTCAAAGATGAAATTATTTTAAGAGCATTTACTGAAGATGAGTTAAAATTATTTTTGCGATTGAATGGATTTAAAACAAAGGAAATATATAAAGAAGCAAATGCGATTCTTACAATAGCTCAAAAAATAAATGATGAGAAAACTAATGCTCAAAAATTGTATTTCGAGAAAGGTTAAACCCTATGACATGAATTTTGTTCCCCTCCTACACCGCCCATATCTTCTTGCAAAGATGATTACGGTTCGCTTTTAGTTTGTTGTTGGATGTAACCCCGAGGATCACCACAGACATGGTGCATAGCTACAATCCTTCAAAGTATAATTTACGCTATTCTATATAAACACCAAAAAAATGTACAAAAAACCTCTTATGGTGGAATAAGCGCAAGTGGAGAAAATGCAATTATAAAGGAAAACACTTGCAACAACAATGGCTATGGTATGACAATTTCAAGCTCAGATTTTTCTCATATAATAGATAATGAATTGATTGGGAATCAAAATTCTGGGCTGAATGTAGGAAATTGTGATTATTGTATTATTGATGGAAACATAATTGCAAACAATTCCTTGCATGGGTTATCCCTATCATATGTAACTAGTACCAATATAACTAACAATCAACTGTGTTTCAATGAAGAATATGGGATCTATATGAACCACGTATCTCTGAACAACCATTTCTATTACAATACACTGATTGAAAACAACATCTTCGGAACTAGTCAAGCATTTGATGATGGCACTAGTAACCTCTGGTATAATTCTGTAACTTTACAGGGTAATTTCTGGTCAAATTACGATTTGAGTGGTCAATATTTGATTGACGGACAAGCCTATTCAGTAGATCTTTATCCCCTCCTGTATCCTCTTTAAAGAATTTACAAGGTTCAAAACCTGAACCTTTTTTCTTATTTTTTTTATAATTAGATTAAACAAGTAATAGTTTGAAAATAATTGAAAGAAAAGGAGAGTAGAAAAATTAATGGAATTTCACTGGTTTTGGTAACCTGTCAAAATACTTTTTGAATTCTGCAGGCCAATTATCTGGATTGAGTCCTTTTTGTGATATAAATGCTGTTATAAATCTTTCAAAAGATCCTCCACCACAGCCACTCCATAGTTCAAGATTACTCTCAGCTTTAACAGAGAAACCTTTAGGATACTTTTGACCTATAATTGAGATATTCTGTATTTCTAACCATTCACTGTCTTTTCTATTACCTCTATAAGGCATATAAGCTTCGAAATCGATAGTTCCTACAACTAGATCATCTAAATCTTCTTGATCTTCACGAGCAGATTGTTGAAGCCACCAAGGAAGAACTCGAGCTTCTCTGAATTCTAAATCTAGAGCTTTCTCAAAGACATCTCTAAGTTTGTTTCTGACTTCTTTCCCTATTTCTTTGACTTGTTCAGGAGTTCCAATGAATAGTGTTTCAATACGGTGAAGTTCATCAACTCTTTCAAATCCATAAGCTGATCCTGATTCATATCTGTATGTTGGACCACTCCAATCATAAACTTTTATTGGGAGACTCTCTTTAGCCAATGTCTTTCCTTGCAACCATGGCCAGAAAGGTGGGCATTGAGCGTAAGATAATCCACCTATGGGTGCAGTTACTTTTTCCGATAACATGTCATTTGGGATAGTTTTTGTAACTGTTATATAATCAGCTATTTCTTCGAAATACTCTGGTGTAGGATCTTTTGGTTGAACAACAAAATAGGGCTCAAAACCTCCTTGATATAACCCTTCTGCATGTTCCGAGCGTAACCAAACTGACCAGTCTACCAACTTAGGAATCATCATTTGATCGAAGCCTAATGGTTTGTAGACATAATCAACCATAATTTGTTTTAGTGCTTCAGATAGAGTTGTAAGCGTAGGAGTTAATATCCATTGATTCCTGTAGTTGGTACGTTGGATCCAATTTGCTTCTTGCATCAATTGTGTGGGATTCTCTTTTGTAAATAATTCTTTTTCACCACTGTAGAAAACAATTTCGTGATGCTCTTTCTTTGCACCATATTTCTGTTTCGAAATTTTTTCACTCACTCTGCGAACAATTCGCTCAATTGTCCCTTTCTCAACGAAATCTTCAGATATCTCAGGATCGATTTCAATCTCAACCCAATTCTTACCGTCTTTTTCAGAGAAAGTTAGTTTTTTAGTTAAAGGAAGAGTAAATTCTTTAATCGGTTTGTCGTCAATTTCTGTGGTTATTTTATAATCTTTGAATTTGAAACCTCTTAAACCAACTCGGTATTTCTTCCCTATTGCAGTTGCTAACTGTTTTCTGATTCTAAGAATTGCTACATGAGGTGATATTGAGTCAATTGAAGATATTATTAGAGCTAGTTCGCTTTTTTTTATTGACCAAGCTATGTCAAACTTTCCTTCTTTCTTAGATTGTTGAATTTTTTCACTAAATTGGATGAAAAAATCATCTAAATCTTCTTTGCTCTCTGGTGGTAACTCTCCGCTCAATATAAAATATGCATTAAGTTGGTGTTTCATCTTATAATCAACTAAAATATTTCTTTTGTAGTTTTAAGTGATTCCTTCTTGTGAAAAATGGAAAAAGGTGTGAAATAAGAAAAAAGAGATGAAAGAGGTAATTAACCCTTTTTCTCGTCTTCGATTTGAAGATATTCTTTTAGAATCTTCTTGAGAGAACGTTTAGTGATTCTAGCATCTTCTGCAACTTTACCATCAGAGATCTTTATGTGACGGAAACCTGGTCGAAGCAATGATAAATCATGAGAACACATGATGAATGTGGTATTATTCTCTTCTACAATATCCATTAACGTATCCATAACTGATCTTGCTAAATCACTATCCATATTGGCTGTAGGTTCGTCTGCTAAGAGTATAGGTGTTTTTCTTGTAAGAGCTAGTGATAGTGTGGCACGTTGTTTTTCACCAGCCGACAATTCATCTGGATAGGATAGAAGTTTGTGATCTATATGGCATTGTTGAGTGATATGAGTAGCATATTCTTGATCAAAAGGTATTCCTTGGAAAATGTAAGGAATAAGCAAATTGTCCTCTAGTTGTATGGGTTCAAACAAACTGTGATATTGTGTAATATAGGCAATGTTAGCCAGTCTGAAGTCAGAAACTTGAGTGTCATCCATCTTCGATATAGCATGTTTTCCGATGTTTATCCTACCTTTATTAGGTTTGATTAATCCAGCTATGAGGTTGAGAAGAGTTGTCTTTCCTACACCGCTTGGTCCAGAAATAAAAACTAAATCTCCTTCATTTATCTCTAAATCTATTCCCTTTATTACAGGGTTAATCTGTCCAAAAATCTTGTATCCTTTCTCAACATTCTTTACCTTAATCAAAGTTTTAGCATCAGGATTTGGTTTGAATTGACGATCAAATAGGTATTCTACATCTTCAAATGTAATCTCATCTTTTGTTTCAGTCCACTGATCTGGTGGTTGTTTCAAGATTTCAATCACGTCTTCTTTACTTACCAAATCAGGATTCCACATAAGGGCAAGTTTCTTAGAAGGATGAACTTCAAGTTCTGCAGCATCACGTAAGGCAATAGTCGACTTGATTCTATCAGGAATGCGCATAGAATTAGAGGGGTCAATATAAACTCGATTAAGAACAGAAGCATCTTTGAGAAAATCTAGCTGTTGTCTTTTCATATCTTGACCAACACCAACAAGCCTACCGTCTCGAATGAGGAAACTTTTGTTGAAAACTCCTCTGTAACGTACATCATGAGTAACAATCAGTATAGTCGTGCCTAGTTCTTTGTTAACACTTTTCAAAGTATCAATAATTTCAAAAGTATTTTTGCTGTCTAATTGACCTGTTGGCTCGTCCGCTAAAACAAAGTGCGGTTTTCTAGCTAAAGCAATAGCTACTGATAATCTCATGGATTCACCACCTGAGATTTTCGTAGCTTTGTTGTGTTTGACATGTTTCAAGTTGAACAAATCAAGCAATTCGTTTGCTTCTTTCTTCTGTACTTCTCTTGGCATGAAACTCATTTTCATTGGCATTATCAGATTTTCTCTTACCGTTAAGTTATTGAATAGATTTCTGCTTGTGAACTGATTTACTAACCCTATGTTATTGTATCTGAAATCTCTCCTTTGCTTTTCAGTTAGTCTATCTATCTGAACACCTTTTATTAACACTAATCCTCCTGTAGGAGTATCCATTCCTGAAAGTATGTTGATTAGTGTTGATTTACCTGCCCCAGAAGGCCCGATTATTGATGCAAGTTCTCCATCTTGGACATCTAAGTCGAGTCCACGCAATGCCGACACCTTGTATTCTGTAACGGGGTCGTGATAGATTTTTATTAGGTCTACACATCTTATCATTTTTATCACTCACTCCAAATTCCTTGGTAAGTATCTTGCATAATTTCGTTTCATAGCATAATAGAATATTGCATAGAATAACACAGGTGCTATTACAAAGCTGATAATTAGTGCTATTGGTGCTATTACAATCTTAAATCCCATTCCTGCGTAAAAGAAGTTCGTTGTTGCCCAGATGAACATTCCTACTAGCCCGAAACCAAATCCTGCACCCATTACTAGTCCTGGAAACACTCCAGCAATGAATGTTTCAACGGCCGCTAATCGTATAATCCTTTTTGTTGAAATTCCCATTTTCTTTAATCGATCATTTTTGTTTGTTCTTTGTTGTAAGAGTTTTATTGGGTTTGATATGCTAATAAACACTATTGCTATCAGAGCGATTAGTATTGACATAGCAAATTCTGCTGATATAATCGAGTAGAATGGATAGCTTGCAAATTGTGCTTCGTCTCCTTCTTCTACAGCTGACACCACGGTGAATTGATAATGCTCTTCTAAATAGTGTTTTACTGCAGAATGATCTACATTATTATCTAACCTTAACAGAAGTCTATCTTTATAACTTCCAAATTCTATTATAGCCGGTTCAATGTATTGGTAATTATGTTCTGCAATTGCTAGAGCACTAACCCTCCTTGATTTACCATCAATAAAAGGACCAACATCATAAAAAACAGGAAAATAGTCAAAAATACCTTTGATTCGGAAGGTAGTGTTGTAAGTTTGAAAATAATTGGACCACATAAAACTATTCTGATCTTCTGCTATTTCTTGTTTGAAGAATTGAGAAGTCAACATAGTTGTATTGCCATCAAGAGATTCTATTACTTCTTCCCAATCAGGAAACATGTCTTTTGGTGGAGTATACGTCGTTGCTAGATATTCCGTAATATTATTGAGAAGATAGATGTTAATTTGTTCTCCTTGGTAATGGGCATCAATAGCTGATATATTAGCCGTACTAACTACTTCTGGTAATGCTTCGATTTCAGCTAACAGCGTTATATTTTCATCATTCCAGTATTTTATATAGAGATCAGCACCAGCATACATTGATGCATCTTTTTCAAAATTATACTGCACTGATAAGGGACATATAATTGAAGGCAAGATTATTCCCACAAGAATGAAGAATGTTAGAAATATGTTATTGAATAGATGAACATCAGAGCGAATCTCTATTAATGAGAAAGAAGCTACTGATTTCTTTATCATCCAAGCAATTTTACTTATGGCTATCATAGTTATTGAATGTAAATCTTTCAATAGTAGTCCAAACCCTAGCAATGCTAGAAGCACTCCAGTACCAGCTATATAGATGAACACCATTAGTAAATTGCTTCCACTTTCTGTTACTGCACTAAATAAGTACTCGTATAACAAGAAACTAAGATACATGATTACTCCCCCGACCACAATTAGTAGAATGGTTGGTAATCGGATTTTCTTCAGCAATAGTACAATTCTTTGAGGTGTTTTTTGCTCTTGTCTTTTCGTTCTAGCTGTATTTATTGTTTTAGGCAGTGATATCAGTATTAATGCAAGAATTGTGAATGCTGCTGCAATAGGAACACTTGACATATCAATTGCAACAAATGTATTGTTGAATGTGACGAATGAATCTATCTTTATCAACGCAGGTGTTAAAACTAGTGAAAATGCAAATCCAATTGCAGTTGCCAGGATAGCTTCAGTAACTTTTAATGCCGTGTAACTCATTGCGATCCTCCCCGTTGACAAACCCTTTGATTTGAAAATTTCGATTTCTTGTTCCATACTCTTGCTATACAATTCATTAGTTTCAAAAATTAAGAAAATTGCTAAATATAAAATTGGTATAGCTAATGTAAAGAATAGGAAAATGGAAGAATTTATTTTTGGACCGAGTGTGTCGATTACAGTTCCTAGTTCGTCTGAAAAGTGCCAATATGCAGAATCTGCAAAACCGAAATCATGAGCATTGTTTGCGATGATATCCTCTTGTTCAATTCTTAATGTTTCCATAGAAGTAGGACTAAATTCAGTGAAATCATAAAGGAACTGAACATTAGTAGTAATTGTCGTATAATACGGATTTAACCCTTCTAAGCTTGTAAAATAGAAGTCATTGTAAGTTATACATGATCTACCGAAAGTACCTAACACTTTCAATGTATCAAATGGTACATTGTGAACCCTTGAGTACTCTAGTAATGACTCCGTTCCCATTTGTTCAACAAATCCAACTATTTTTACAAGTCCATATGTTTCACCTAATTCGAAATTATAATAACTTCTTTGAGCCCCAAATATCTTCATCGAATCATTAATACCTAATCCTACTGCTGTAGCTAAACCAGGTGATATGACAACTTCGCCAACTGTCTCTGGCAGTCTACCTTCATATAACATCACTTCAAGTATGGGTTGTGCTCTTGTAGAAACGCCTAGATAACTTAAACTTGAAAAGGAATCATTGTCATCAGGATCCATCCCTGTACCATACATAAAAGTACTATAATCTATATCACCAATAATACTTGCAAGTGTTTTATATTCTAATTTCAACTGAGTAAAAATCTCACTTAACGCTGCTTTATCAAAATCTTCAATTATCGGTTCACTGGAACCTCGAGCAAAAGTGTCATAAGTGATTGTCATACTCATAGAAGGAATACTATTGTGAATCAAGTCAATATTTTCTGTATATTCAGATAGAAGCACTTTTTGTTTAGAAGTGTAAAGACTTGTACTTGTGATTAGTATGAGGGACAGAATTGTCATACCAATCAGGTTCATCAGATGTCTCCTCTTATTCGTTTTGAAGAGTATGTAAAGTGTTGAAAATATATTTGAAATATAATTCCAAATATTGATGAAAATCAGAGCAAATTTAAAACTAGCTTTCTTGCTAGGTCTTACAAGGAACTTTCCAATATCAGAAAACATCTTATGTGCTTTTTTCATAAAAATAAGGTAGAATAGTAGAACTGTTCCTATCGCTATTGTAAGATAAATACCTATATTTACCCAGAACTGCTGGAAAGACGATAGAACTCTTAAACCAATAACCAATGGCTCCTCACTATAACTAATAGGCAAATCTGTTGTAATATAAACTCCAATGTATGAATCTTCAACCAATCTCCTTTGATCGAAATTTTCTCTTCCTAGAATTGTAGAGTGGACATAAACATTCGATCCATTCTCATATTGCTGCATGTAAAATGAGTGGTAATTATCTAGGTAGGGAACATTATACAGATAAAATTCTTCTCTTTCAAAATGTGTATAATTGTTGCTAAGAACTACAACTTTCGATTTTAGCTCCTTATCTTCGAAGAATTCATCATACTCTATATATGGTTCAGAATTGAAAATAAACGTTTCGTAACCATCGTATTCGAAGATGAAATAATCCTTGAAAGTTGATATGCCAATATCGGTCACATTGAACATCTCAAAGGATATTGTATCATTTATTTCATAATCTAAATAGTGCAACTTTCCATTTCTAATTAACCTTGTATGCAAAGTGCCATCTTCAGTCACATAAAAAATAGGATCAAAACCTCCTTCTTCTATCTCCATGTAATTTGACATGTAGGTATTGTTAAAACTAGTTACAAGAGTATAATATCTGTGAATTGGATTGTATGGAGACATGTATCTGTATTGAGCGTACAGTTGTCCATTGACATAATCAAAATCAATAAGAAGATCATACTCATAATCAATAACCCACCATTCACCAAAAACATAAGAACCATCTATATTTACTTTTAATTCTCTTATTTTTGTTTTTACAACTTCTGACAATGGGTCAGATCCTTCGGTTGACATTGTCATAATAAACATATTAAAACCGTTTAAAGATTCGTTATAGTAGATGTAAATTGAAGGGTTAAAAGAAAAAATTTCATTGCTAGTAAAGAACTGAATGTTCTCAGAAGAATCTGGTGTCCATCTATATATATAATATTTCGAAGTTCCGTAAAAAGTGTGGAAAGAGTAAAACAGGACTACACCTCCTTGAACAACAAAAGGCATGAAATATTTATCGCTGTTGTCCTCCCTTGTGATGATTGAAATACTGTCACCAACTGCGTGAAAGATAAAGAAAGTACCATTATCATACTGAATTTTTCCAAAAAAGTGAAAATTGCCAAATTCGTCTATTACTGTACGAGATACAATTTCTTGTTCGTTTCCTTCAAATATTGTTAATAACAAAAGGTCTTCAGGTTGTGAATTCTCTTCTTCACTAGTTTGACTTAAAACTAGTACTGAACTAGTGAAAATTAGTGTTACAAATAGCAAAAGAATCAATCGTCTTTTGATTTTCATCAGTTTTTCAAGATTCTACACCTTTATATTGTTATTGCTTACAAATTCTGTTTGTCTGTGCATTGAATCTGCAAAATCTCTCTTATGTGAGTATCTTTTTCAAATGTCTGTACATGTAAAAGCCTAATTAAATAACAAATTGACAAACTCTTTTCGAAAATAGAGAGAATAAATTCTCATCATATTCTTTTGGAAATATTTTTATGAAGAAAGAAGTTTCATAATCTATGCCTAAATCGCAAGATGAGTTTTCACAAGAAGAAAAATTAACTTCAGCTGGAAGAACAAAGGTTGAATGGACAACAAAAAAGATTGTGATGGTAATCATTTTTACTCTAGTTGTGATCATTTCTATTGCAGTATTAGTTTGGACTTTCATCGACGAAACTTTCCTTTTCAGTTTGATTCGTGATTTCTTCATCCTTCCTTTGTTGGATATAGGATGGTGGGCATATCTAGTATTTCTTGTTTTGATGATCATACAAAGTCTCATAGCACCAATTCCTTCAGAACTCGTACTTCTCTCCGCTGGGATGATTTTCGGTCTTTGGCCAGGAATGGCCATAGGTGTTCTAGGGTCTGTTATTAGTGGTGTTGTAACATATTTTCTTGCTGTAAAAGGAGGACGACCGATTATAGAATCTGCAGGTGAATATGTAAGTCTCGCTGATAAATTTATCTTAGTTGTTGATAGCTGGATCGAGAGGTGGGGTATATGGTCAATAATTATTGGTCGAGCTGTGCCTTTGATAATGTTTGATCCTGTCTCTTACGCTGCTGGTTTATCAAATATTAAATGGAAACCTTATACACTTGCAACTTTTATTGGTTCCATTCCAAGAGCAATTTTCTTTGCGTTCTTTGGCGCTTCTATGATAGATCCAGGAGTAACTGATATTGCTGAATTCATTCGTAATCTTACACCACCAGAATTTGAAGCCGTTGCTGGACAGTTTAATACCATATTCTACATTATATTTGGTGTTCTAGTATTGATGTTAGTAATAGCGAGTTTTCTTTCAAATAGGATAGCTAAAAAGAAAGAATTAGAAAAAGCAGAAACAGATACAACAGATGCTGATAAATCTGAACTAGAAGACATTGATACAGAAGAAAAAGTAGAAAAATTAGATCCGGATTTAAAAGATTAATATCCCTCTTCCAAGTTAACAATGTTATCAGGTTTTTCTCCTCTTATGAATTTGTTAATATTCTGAATAAGTGTTTGTGAAAATTCACTCCAAGGATAATCGGTAGACCATGCTCTGTGAGCTGTCATGATAATGTTATTTAATTCTTGAAAAGGATATTCTGAAGGAAAAAGAGGTTCTGGATCTCTTTCGAGCGGATCTCTACCTTTTGGATAATTGTACCAGACATCTATGGCAGCCCCCTTGATTTTATTTTCTTTCAGAGCATTGAACATGGCTTTTTCGTTGATTGTGTTTCCTCTGCCCACATTGACTATAATAGCAGATTTTTTCATAACAGAGAACTCTTCTTCATCAATAAAATCTATAGTATTCGTTGTTTTTGGTAAACTATTTAAAATAAAATCAGCTTTTTTGATTGCTTCAAGTTTATCTTCTGTTAGAAAGATTTCGACTTCACTATCTTCCAAATCCAATGTTCTTTTAACTGCAATAAATTTCATATCGAAAGGAGCACACAATTTCTTAACATGTTGAGCAATCTTTCCATATCCTAGAAATAAGAGTGTCTTTTTAAACATAGTAACAGATGGGAATTTACTATAATCCCAGTTACCTTCTCGTAATAATTTATCATTCGAATACAATTCTTTCGATGCAGAGTTAAGCAAAGAGAAAGCATACTCTGCAATGATTATGGAATGAGAGTGATTATTGCAAAATAAGAAGTTTTTCTCTTTAATTAATTCCAAATTGTGACGATCAACACCTGTTCCGAAGGTTTGATGCATCTTTAGATTAGTAGCTTTTGCAATCTGTTCATCTGTCAATCTTCCGCCAATGATAATATCAGCAGTTTCAAGAGCTATCCCCTTCTCTTCATCGTTTAGATCTCGAAAAATAATTAGTTCAGCTGAAGAATCTAAAATCTTTCTTGTTTGTTGATTATCCTCGTCAGTAGCTCTAACCATACTAAGAACTTTCATGAATCGATGTTATTTTGTGAGTTTATAAAATTTGATTTTTGTTGAAATCCTAAAATAATATTCTTATACTCATATCTCTCTTTATAAAATGAGACAATGAGTGATTCAGAAGATCAATCTAATATTGATGGGTTAATTAAACAGCTTAAATACAGCTCTATACCCATTCAAAGAGAAAGAGCTGCTTATATTCTAGCAAATATAAGAGAATCAAAAGTATTAGAAGCTCTTCTAAATGCTCAACTTACTGACCCCAATCCGAGAGTTAGAGATGCTGCTTCTCAAGCTTTAGCATCCCTAATAACTTCAGCTGATTTTGAAGAAAGCGAAATAATAGAACATATAAAGGATTCCCGAAGAGCAAAGGGTGACGAATCTGATGATGAATCTTCTCCTCAGCTGTTTAACCTATCTAAGGAATTTGAGATAATTCGTAAAGGAATGAAAAAAGTAAAGTTTAACTGGAAAGATTCTCTTGAACTTAAACAACTTTTTACAGCTGTAGAAAAGGATCGCTACTTACCTAAACAACTCAATGTTAGAGGTTTAATCAATTCTCTTCTTCTTCTTCCCATTGATGATCCTGATATGGGGAGAGATGTAGCTATATCAATTTTCGAAATTCTCAGAGTTAGTACTGAAGAGATAGAAAGACTAACCGCCATAGGTTGTTTAAACAATATTATAACAAATATAGAAAAATATACTCCCTTTTTTGGTATAGCTGAAGCGTATATTATGATATTCAAAGCATCTAATGATTATGAGATGAGAATGCTCGCTTTCAAGTGTTTAGAAGAAGTTATTGTAAAACAAAAACCTTAGCAAAGTTGAGTCTCTATACTAATGATATAGTTAAGCTATTAACATTCTCTTATGATCAAAAAATCAGAGAGATTGCACTTTCAGCTTATCCGGATTTAGCTTTAACTCAAGAAGAAAGAGTGCCATACATGATAGATTTGATAATTGGAATAGTGAGAGCTACTTATGAGGACAGGTTAAGAGAAATGGGTCTGAAGGCCTTAGAAGCTATCGTTATTAGAAAAAATCTATCTGAAAATAATGTTCAGCTTATTGTTAAAATCCTCAAATCGCATCATAATAAAAACATTAGAGTAAAAGCGATAGAATCACTCACACAAATAACTCTACAATCACAACCACATGTTGTAAATCTTGCAATAGAATCACTTTACAATATCGTTCAGAATACAAAGGAAGAAGATATTTGTTATTCTTCTATTCAAATTCTAGAGAAATTTGCCTTAACAGGGCTAGATATAGAGACCGCAAAAATCGTTTTTCCCTTTATTCAAGACGTGACACTCAAATCCAATCATCCATTTCTAGCTTATAGAACATTTGACATAATTGAGAGCATGCTTCTTAACTACCCAAAACGTTTCACAAAAGAATTTGTTTCAACCTTCACCGAATGTCTAAAACTTCATAGGGATATTGGTGTTATGGAACAGATTCTACTTGCTTTTACAGAACTAGTAACTCATAGAGGTTTAATTCCAAGCGACATCAAACAATACCTTAAAACTATTTTATATCTTTCATCAGATCCTGAGATTCTCGAGGGATTGATAAATATCTTCAAGGAGTTAATGATTTCAGACAAAAGAGTAGTTGCAGAAAAAATTGTTAATAAACTGATGGCAATCGTCAGTAAGACAATCATAAAAGAAGATATTTTTGAAATTATAGCTAAACTAGAAATAAAAGAATTCATCTGATATAAATCAGACGAACAGTAAGAATTGAGAGAAGACAAAAAGTGATAAGATAAGGATTATGGTTTTTGCATCGAACGTGAAATCCCTTATAACATCTCTAAAGAAAAATGGTGCCAAAACTGAAAGAAGTAGAAAGGATATTCCTGGGATGTAAAGATAGACAATAAAATCTTCGTAACCAACATTTGTGTTGAAAGCAAAGATTACAAAGAAAGTTATAACTAGGAAATCTATTATTGCATAAACTAAATAGAACATTCTTGCTTTTTTATGAACACCTTTCTTAAAAGCCAGAATGATCATAGGAACATAGAAGAAGAAGATATCTGTGTAAAAATCAGTTGTTTGAAGCAATTTAAGCTTAAGTAAATCTGCAGCTATTGCTGGATCAAGGTTATTTTGAGTGATGATTGGACACCCGATCCAGTCTACGTGATTAGCCTCTGAAATTAAAGGACAACCGATTACAGCATCCCAAAAAGGCCAAAATACTTGAATCCCATAGAAATAGAACATATCTAGAATAATGTGAACCAACATGCCAAAAGCAATACCGAGACCTAAAGCAACAAAATCAAAATCAGGATAACGTTTCTTGATAAATGGTACAAAAGATAAGCTTGCGATTAACCCTCCTAGCACAATCACAGAAAGTAAACTGTGAGTAAAAGTTCGATGAAGCTCAGCAACGCTAGCTCCATAAACAAAATAGAAAGGACCAATCAGAAAAATATCTATGTCGGGTAGAATTGCACCTATAACAGCTCCTAGCTTAAACTCTTTCCTTTTGCTTAAGCTAGCAATAATTAAACCAGATAGTAAATGAACTCCACCTTGCACAGAAAGAAATAGCTAGTATTGAATATATAATATTTCTGTAAGAACTATCACTCACCTGAGGAAATTTCAACCACAGCAGAACTAATGATCTTGAGAATTTCTAACGCTTCTTCCTCATCTAACGCACCATGGATAAAAACTCTTGCTGAAGGGAAAATAGAAATCTTATAACTAGAAATATAGTCTACCAAAATCATCATAATTTTAGTCTCGCGAAGAACTTTGAAGGATTCAAGTTTAACTTCTAAAACATCCTTTAATTGAGGTAAGGAGATATTGAAGAAGGATTCTGGATAACCTTCAAACCCCTTTTTCTTTTTACAGGGAGTAATTGTTCGGTATATCATCTATATAAAGAGAAAATGCAGATATTTTTAATTTTCGCATTGTTGGTCTATCACGAGAAAAATTAGAAATATTAAGGGAAAGGATTACTTTTTCCGTTTTCAAAACAAATTAGAGAGAGTAAAATCACTCTCCTTTCCTTTTTTCAAAATTTTTGGAAAACCCTTAATAATTTCCAAATTATCAAGCTTTTATGAATGATAATCTTCTAAGAATTAATCTTACATCAAATGAAATCTCAAAAGAGAAAATTCCTGAGAGTGTTTGGAAAAACTATATTGGTGGAACAGGATTCATTAGTTACTATCTTTATAAAGAATTAGCACCAAAAATAGATCCATTGGGACCAGAAAACAAGATAATAATTGCAACTGGCCCCGCAACTGGTACAAGGATACCTATTACAGGTAGGTATGCAGTAGGAACTAAAAGTCCTTTGACCAATCACTTCCTTGATAGTCATGCTGGAGGTTTCTTGGGTCCTGAAATTAGATTTGCGGGATATGATTTGATTATTATAGAGGGTAAGGCAGAAAAACCAGTTTACATTTCAATTAAAGATGAGAAAGTAGAAATCAAAGACGCTTCAAAACTCTGGGGAAAATTATCATATGAAACTGAAGATATGATTAGAGAGGAGCAAAATGAGTCTAAAATGAGGATTATTTGTATAGGACCTGCCGGCGAGAATCTTGTAGCGATATCATGTCCGACAGCTGATAGTCATAGAAATCCTGGAAGAGGGGGACTAGGCGCAGTTTTTGGTTCAAAGAATCTTAAAGCTGTTGCAGTAAAAGGTTCTTCGCGTCCAACAATTGGTAACCAAGAGAAAATAGGTGAGTTAAGAAAAGAATATCTTGCTAGGGCAAAGAAAGCCATAGATGCCGGAACTGGAATGAACAAATATGGAACGAGCAATGCAGTAAGTTTCGCGAATGAAATGAGTCAATATCCAACAAGAAATTGGCAGTCTGGAGAATTTGAGGAACATGAAAAAGTAGGCGGGGTAGATATGGATGAGAAATATAAAGTGATAAAGCGACCGTGCTATGGATGTCCTGTAGGTTGTTCAGCTACACTTGATGGTTCGGATTTTGATTGGACGGAGAAGAAGGAAATTGCTCGTCCTGAATATGAAACTTTAGCAATGCTTGGAGGAAACTGTGGAATAAGTAATAATGAAACTATTATTTATGCAAATTATCTGTGCAATCAGCTAGGATTAGATACTATCAGCACTGGTAGTGGAATAGCTATGGTGATGGAAGCAGTGGAAAAAGGCTTGCTCAAAGGAGAAGAGTTCGAGGGAATAAAATTTGGAAGTGATGAGAAACTTTTGGAAATGATAGAACTAATAGCCAATAGAAAAGGTATAGGAGAAATACTAGCAAGAGGAAATGCTCAAGCAGCGAAACATTGGGGAATAGAGCATCTAGCTATACATGTGAAAGGTTTGCCATTTGCAGCTTGGGATCCTCGTGGAAAATTAGGTCTGGGTCTGAGTTATTCTACAGCTGCAGTGGGGGCATCACACATGCGTGGTTGGCCACAAACTTCTGATATCCCTGATAAGAGTGCGTTAGAAGTAATAGATTCATTGAAAGATCAGCAAGATTACAAAACTCTTCTAGATTGTTTAGTAGTATGCAGTTTCTCATATGCAATTGACAAAGGTTTTCAGTTTGTAGAAAGACAAAGAATATTATCTGCTCTTTGGGAAAGAGAAGTTTTAGAAGAAGAATTAATGGAAATAGCTCAAAGAATATGGATAACAAAACGATTATTCAATATTAATCAATATGAAGATGAAAAACCAATTGATTATGATGTACTTCCAAAGAGATTTATGAATGAGCCTTTACCTTCAGGAAGAGCAAAAGGAAGTAAAGCCTTCATAAGTGAAGAAGATTACAAAGAATCATTACAGCTTCTCTATAAGAAGAGAGGTTTAGATGAATATGGAACACCAAAAATAGCTGAACTTGAAAGACTTGGAATTGAGTAGATTTTCACCAATGAAGTTTCGAAGATGAATACTCTTTTCTTTTTAATTTTTACAAAATTAGAAATGCGGAATTAATGTAAATTTAATGCTTTTTACTCCAATTGCCCAGATTACTACAGGTGAAGCTTCCCAAAAATGAACTTCCTTGATCCTAAATATTTTTTTCATCTTTTTTTCTATTTTTGAGAAATATTTGTTACATCCTGCTTTTGAAAATATTAGATCATATTCAATTTCATGAGAAAGTTCTCTGGACAATATTTTGAATGCTTTTTTTAAAGCAAATCGTTTTCCTCTTGCTTTATCGATATTTACTAAACCTTCTTCTTGATTTATTTCAGTAATGGGTTTATACAACCAAAACTTCTCAAGATATTTAACAGAAGTAGATATCATACTCTTTCTCCTTACTTTTCCGGTTTTAAAAAGAGATTTGAAGGATTCAGATATAATTATTGTTTTGATCTTATCTTTATTTGCTTCAAGAATTTCAATTATCTCATCAACATTTTTGCCATTCTTCAACATTTTATTAGCTATAAGTACCATCCCGCCTTGACTAGAACCCATATAACCACTCTGAAATAAAGTTATCTTAATTTTCTCTTTATATTCTTGAGAAACAAATTCAACAATTTCATACTGACTTGTAATTTTATTTGAAACACCAATATAGAAAATCTCGTCATATCCATCTGAAATTGCATTCTCAATAACCTTAGTAATATCTTGAAAGTCAGCGTGAGCAGAATAAGGATAAAGATCCATTTTATTTAGTCTATTTAGAAAGTCGCTTCTCTCTATATCGGAAATGTCTTTTTTGTATTCACCATCAAACCTGAGTAAGCTTTCTATAATTCCAATATCTTCTTGTTCATAAAATTCTTTACCTAAGCATGATGTGCTATCGGTAATTAATTTTACTCGCATTACTGATTCTGTATATCACAGAGTTTTAAATTATTCCTTAAAACAATAAAGTATAATCGTAAATGAAACAAATGACAAAAAAAATAAAATGAAAGGGATGTGTCGTTTTCCCCTCTTTCCCCACTTATAACAAATCTATGTGGAAATATGTGGTACCAAAGACATCATTATGGTATTTACACCAACAGCCCATATAATTACTGGAGAAGTTTCCCAATAAAGAGTCTCTTTAATCTTGAATAGCTTATTTAGTTCTTGCTCGATATAAGGAAAATGTTCACTACTACCTGCTTCACAAAGTATTAAATCATATTCAGTTTCTTTGTTAAGATTTTCATTGAGCAATTTAAATACTTTCTTTAATGAATGCTTGGTTCCCAAACCCCCACCAATTCCAACAACACCAGCATCTAAATTAATTACAGAAATAGGTTTTAGTCGCAGAAGTTTTGTCATCAGATTTAAAGAAACTTTTTTCTTAATTTTCCCTGTTTTGAATAAAGTATCAAAAGAGTCTGAAACTATGTAAGTTCCTATTTTAGTCTTTATTTCATCTAATATGGGTATTATCTCTTCTGTTGTTTTACCTTGCTTTAACAATTTCAATGCTACTTGAACTAAAGCTCCTTCACTAGATCCCATAAATCCACTTTCATAAAGAGTGAATTTTATTTTTCCTTTGAATTTTTTACTAGCTAATCTAACTATATTGTATTGACTAGAAATATTAGGTGAAATACCAACATAGAAAATTTCTTTATAACCCTCATCTATAGATTTCTGGATCTTTGCAACTACATCATGTACCGAAGCCTGTGATGACACGGGATAGGGGTCTATACTTTCAATTGTCTTAATGAATTCGTCTCGGTTGATTGCTGAGAGTTCATTATAATACTCACCATCAATAAGAAGCATGCTTTCAACATAACTTATATTTTCTTTATCAAGCAAATCTTTGCCTAAACTAGCTGTTCCATCTGTAAAAAGTTTAATATTCATTAATACGCTTTTTTCAGAGTTAGTTATAAACGTTTCTTAATCCTTCTCTCTTACTTTTTATAATTGTAATTACATAAAATTGAAATGGGATTAATAATTTGTTTTTGTTATTCTAGCATATTGGGGAATTGCGCTATTCAACAGCACATTTATGAAAAAAAAGTAGATTTGACATGACCAAAAAAGTATAGAAATTGGGATATCACTTAAATATTTGTTAAATTCAGTTTCAAATAGAATCACAAGGTAGAGTAGAAATGACAATAATAGAAAAAATCCAAGAAAAAACTATTAGAAAGTGGATGTCAAAACTCTTTGAAAAAGAAAATAATGTTAGTAATATTGATGGTGCACTCAAACCTAATGCTGATTCTCCTTCAAGATATGAATTAATGACTGAAGCTTCTAAATATGGTGAAAGAACTGGTTTTGGGATTAAAATTGCACCAATGATGGTTTCTATCCTTCGAAATGAGTTTAAAACTGTAAATACCTTAAAGAAAAATCCTGAAAAACCAAGAACAGAGATCTCTAATGAAGAATTACAAAAATTAGAACAATTTGCTCGAAAGAAGGGAGCTGGTCTAATTGGTTTTACAAAAATATCAGAACGGATAGTGTTCAAAAATAAAGGTGTTCTACATCCAAATGCTATTGTTTTAGGTTTTGAAATGGAAAAAGACAAAATTGATACAGCACCAAGTCTAAAATGTCAGGTAGAAGTGATGAGAACATATGATAAATTAGGTATCATATCAAATAAAATTGCTAATTATCTCAGAAAGAAAGGTTTCTCAGCCCATGCTGGTCATCCTTTAATGGGCGCGGCGTTGTATCCACCTATGGCTCAACAAGCAGGATTAGCTTGGTTAGGTTATTCAGGAATAATAATCTCACCTGAATTTGGTCCAAGGTTTAGGCTTACAGCTGTTTATACCAGTATTGAAAATCTACCATTTAGTGAAAAAAATGAACACAGTTGGATAAAGGATTACTGCGATTCTTGCCGAAAATGTATCGAAGAATGTCCAGGTAGTGCAATTTTAGATGAAGCTATCCATCATCCAAATGGTCAGATTACACATATTGCAAACACAAAATGCATGCCTCGTTTCATAAATGATTTTGGATGTAGTATCTGCATCAAAGTATGCCCGTTTAATAATGTGGATTATTATAAATTGAAAGAGAGTTTCTTGAAAAAGTAAATGATTGTCAAACAGAACTAAATTTCTTCTTTTAATCTATTCGTTAAAAAATAATCTTTATATTCTATCTTTTTTTCTGGACAAACATGAATAATAATCTTTTACGGATTAACTTAACTGAAGGAACAATAACTACAGAAAAGATTCCCGATTCTGTTGTTTTCCAATATATGGGTGGAACAGGATATGTAACATATTATCTTTACAAAGAGGTACTACCAAAAATAGATCCTCTCTCCCCTGAAAATAAAATCATTATTGCTCCTGGACCAATTCAAGGAACTAAAATCCCCGTTTCTGGAAGATATGCTATTGGGACAAAGAGTCCATTAACTGGTTTGTATTTAGATAGTAATGCTGGAGGTTTTCTTGGTCCAGAGATTAGATTTGCTGGATATGATTTGATTATTATTGAAGGTAAATCCTCTAAACCTGTTTATATCTCTATAAAGGATCAACACGTTGAAATTAAGGATGCAACAGATTTGTGGGGGAGATTTGTTTATGAAACTGATGTTCTGATTAAAGGATTAGAACATGAACCAAAATTGAGGATAATAACAATAGGACCAGCAGGAGAAAATCTTGTTAAATTTGCTTGCACAACTTCTGATAATTTTCGAAATGCCGGAAGAGGAGGCTTAGGAGCAGTATTTGGTTCAAAAAATCTTAAAGCTATTGCATTTAAAGGATCAACACGACCGACTGGTAGTAATCAAAACAAAATTGAATTGATCAGAAAGGATATTATTCAAAGAGCAAAAAATGCCAAAGATGATGGTCATCTACTTCACAAACATTGGACTAGGTGGTTAGTTAAAGTCGCTAGTGATCTTGATCATTACCCAACCCGTAACTGGCAATCTGGAGAATTTGAAGATGCTGATAAATTG
>JAUWPI010000026.1 GCA_030611665.1 Candidatus Heimdallarchaeota archaeon
CCTTGTTTGAAAAAAGTTGGTGCCTCGACCGGGATTTGAACCCGGGTCTGCGGATTTTCCTGCTTTGTCACGCGGACTTTCACATGTGAAAGTCCGCAATGATTGGCCGAACTACACCATCGAGGCTTTGTTTGCGCTATCCGTTTTTCTGTCTCATCTTTTTAATATCTTTCGTTATTGGCTTTTTGAATTGTTATTATGCCTTTAACAAGGTTTTCTTAGTTTTTTACAATATCACCAAGAAATGACAGTATTTTATCAAAAGCTTTTTGTCTATGTGGATCTACAGTCAAAATATGATTCCCTTTCTGTACAAAAAACAATTCTTTTTTGGTTTTCAAATCTTCGTACAGCTCCTCTGCTCCCTCTGGTTTAGCAGTTCTATCCTCTTTAGACTGGATTATTAATACTGGAACGTTAATTTCATCTACTTTCTTGTGTAATATCTTTAACATCTTGTACAATTGATTAGCTGCTGGTGTAGAATCTTCAGAGTAGGCAAAAAGACTATTTTCCACATACCAGCTAATTCTTGCTTTATTTCTTCGTCTGTGAACTCCAAAAAGACTTAGAAACCACGTTGTAAAAGACGCAGTCTTTGATAATTGATAATATGCGTTGATAGTAAAGATAGCTTTGAATTTTATCTGTGTTGATGAATATAGAGCTAGAGCTCCTCCCATCGAAATCCCCCCAACAAAAATGTTGGTATATTTAGAGGTGTATTCCTCATATGCTTCCTGTATGTTACCAATCCATTCTTCCCAATTTACGTTATCCATATCATCAGGTTTAGTTCCATGCCCCTTCAGAAGGATCCCTTTTACATCATATCCTTGAGAATAAAGAAATTCTCCTAGCGGTCGTGTCTCTGTAGCTGAAGCACCAAAACCATGTACTAAAATTATTAGGTTCTTTGATTTCTTCTTGGTATTTTTAAAATAGTACGATTTTGCAAGTTCTTTTAATCGTTCAGGATATTGAACTGTTGACATATAGGATGATTCAGCTAATTTAACTATAAAATATCGTTGTTTATACACAAATTGTCAATGTCTGAAAAAAGTTTATTAAACGTGTTGACATATAGTTGGTTGGTGAAATCCAAATGGCAATAGCATTCATCCTGATTAATAGCGAAATAGGAGAAGAAAAAAGCGTACTTGACCAACTTATGTCTCTTCCAAACGTCGGTGAAGCCCATGTAGTCTATGGTGTTTATGACCTAATAGCGAAGATTGAAGCAGATACCATGGATGAATTAAAGAAAATTGTTACAGAAAATCTCCGAGCACTGGAGAATGTACGTAGCACAATGACAATGATCTGCGTCGAGAAATAAATTCTTCCTAAAGATGCTTTCTTATTTTTCTTGTCTTTAGCTTAGTGGATATTTTATATCTTTTTATACTTTCAAACAAGTTTTAAATAAAAGTCTCTAGACCTTTACATTATGAGTTATGAAATAGTTTATGAAATTCTATTAATATTACTAGGTTATTTCTGCGGATCCATCCCTTTCGCGTATTTAATTGGAAAACTTTTTTACGGCATAGATATCAGAGAACACGGTTCAGGCAACATGGGAACCGCTAATGTATTGAGGACTCTCGGAAAGAAAGCAGGGTTAATAACTTTGGTTCTAGATATGCTCAAAGGAACGATAGCTGTTTTATGTGCTAGGTTTTATCTTTGGTTTGGTAATTATAGCTATTTTGGAACTGATAGTACCAGTGGCTTTCCATTGACCTTAGATGAGGGATTCTTCTTAGCTATAGTGGCTTTTATGACTATAATTGGTCACAGTTTTCCTGTTTGGCTTAAATTCCGAGGAGGTAAATCAGCCGCAGTAGGATCTGGAGCAATGTTGGGGATTAGCCCTATTGCTTGGGCAGTAATCATGATTATCTGGTTCTTCCTCCTGAAATATACAAAACTAATGTCCCTCTCAAATTTAACTGTAACATTAATCTCCATACCATTTTACTGGTACTTTGGTGGTAGTGGTAATGGTTTCTTTGGC
This sequence comes from Candidatus Heimdallarchaeota archaeon, assembly GCA_030611665.1. Lineage (GTDB taxonomy): Archaea > Asgardarchaeota > Heimdallarchaeia > Heimdallarchaeales > Heimdallarchaeaceae > UBA460. The sequence goes on from JAUWPI010000026.1 coordinate 2,024, forward strand.
AATCAAAGCTTATGGGCTTTGATAGTCAGTGTAGTAATGGTGGTTTTCATTTATTGGAGGCACAGAGCAAACATCAAACGACTTCTAACGGGTACAGAAAGAAAAATGGGTCAAAAGGTAGATATAGAAAAAGAAAACGAGGTTAAGGCAGAAGCTAGTTAGTTTTCTTTTCCATGTTTCCAAAAATATATATTGGTTTGAAGTTATACTAGGGTAGTGAAAAATCCTTTCAAGAAACCCCTATTTACTTCAATTTTTCTTGCATTTTTAATTGTGGTTGGGTTAAGTGGTTTTTTCATCGCCAAAACTATTCTTGACAATACAACTGGCTTTGAGTTGAATATTATTTCCGTTGAAGAAAATACTGCAAAAGGAGAGCCTGTTAAGATAGTTGCTGAAGTTTTCATTGGTAAAAGAGGAGATGTCTTAATAGAAAATATTCAATTTGGCATATTCTCTAAAGAATATAATTTCAACACCACAACTATTCTAGAAATTAACCAAACTAGAAGTGGGAAAGCCAGTTATAACATAACGTTTTTCTTGCTCCCCCTACTGAATTCAAGCGAAGGATTCTACGCGTTAAATGTAGGGGATTATAATCTGTATTCAGCTAGTATCTCATTTGGAGAACAACTACCTGCTGTATTTGAGAAAATAAACTTTGATTTCAGTATAATTAACCCTGAAAAGGAAGAAAAAGCTACAAATGGTGATTTCAGCAATGAATCAGCTGGATGGGAGATTAACAAACTAGACTCTACACTTATTCTTGATATAGAACCTTCTTCACCACTAAATGGTTCTTCATTCCACATTTCTAATGTTGACAATATTACAGCAACTAACTCAACATGGGTTTCAATATCTCAAAGCATGAATTTAACGAATACACACTTCGTTTCTTTTGAAATACTGTTAGATAAACCAGGTATTTTTGGGGTTAACTTGACCGTAAACGATACTCCACAGACAATGAGTCTTATCTTAACTGAAAGCTCATCAACAGATAAGATCATTTATTTTGAGCATACCGAGGGTATAGCCAATGTCACACTTCAAATCATTTTTACAGAAGTTACAGAATATTCCAATGTTTACTTAGATAATATATCGATAATTAGTTATGAACATAGAGTCTTTATTGTTTACTTGAACGATAATTGGGAATATAGAAACGACGAAATTTTCAGAAAAAATCCTGTGATATATATTAGAAACGCTTCAACCTATTTCGAAAAAGATCTTGGGATAAAACTAATCCCTATTTTGGAGCTGAATTGGCAACCATCAACAACTGAATATCCCGCTGTTTATGATTATGCCAAGTTAATAGCTGGTGATATGTTGTATTTAGAAGGAGTGTGGGATGTTTTTCACGGAAGATCTTTGAATAATAATGGTTTCGATTTTCTCTCTTGTTTTTCTAATCAGACAAGTGATCATTTTGGTTTTGCATTTCTTAATAGTAATATCGCTTTTCATTTTGCACAATCTAGAGAGTTAGACAATTATCTTGAAGATTATCTTGGATCCAGTTTTAGTATGCCAGATGAATGGGCAGAAAATATTATTCAACATGAGATTAGCCATGATTTTGGAGCACTAGATAGAGATAGAGCTATCTACGCTCCAAGTGTAATGAGTAAACCATATACAGTTGAACAAGCTTTAGAAGATTTATTTATAAGCAAACTTTGGTCACAAGTAAATAACTGGCTACTAAATGATATATTGTTAATGCTAGCAAATAGAGAAATGTTTGATTGAGTTTGCTAAAGTTGTTATAACAAGAACGAAAAGCTTAATTACATAAGGAGGGGCAAAATAGTGAGAACATTCTCGGCCGGATGGTCTAGCTTGGTATGGCCCTGGGTTTGGGACTCAGTGATCCCGTGTTCAAAAGAACTTCAGATGCGTTCTGATACATTGAAAATCACGGTCCGGCCACCATACTCTTCTAACTAATTTTTCACAGATAGTAATATAAAACTACTCAACTGATTAAGAGCTCGCCATAGAACTAAACAAATCCTCTTGATGTCAATTTCTTTATCAAGGAAAAAACATAATAATTTGTACTTCCAAGAGAAACTATGAAGGTTTATGAATATCCTGAGACAGTTGAAGAGGAATTCTCAGAGAAAATCCATGGAACTGTAGTAAAGGACAATTTTAGATGGTTAGAAGAACTTGACACCGAAAGAGTGAAAAAATGGGTTGAATCTCAGAACAAGTTTACAAATCATCAATTACCAAAGCAACTAGTCGAGAAGTACAAAAAGGAATTAAAAGATTTCATCTATTTTGAAACTGAAAGTCCTTGGATAATCAGGGGAAGCAAAGCTTTTTACATTAAAAAGGGTAAAGAAGAAGAGCTTTTTCGTGTGATTATGAAGAATTTAGAGACAAATGATGAGAAGATTCTCTTAAATCCAAATGAGTGGAGTGATGATTATACAGACACTATCTTCGATTATTATCCTTCGTTTTCGGGGAATTATGTTGTTTATATTAAAGTTCTTGGAGGAGACGAATGGACTGCTACAAGTTACATTTTAGATGTTAATTCAGGAAAGTTAATTGATGAACCGATCCCCAATACAAGAGTAGGATCTGTCGCTTGGAATCTTGAGGAAGGTTTCTACTACACTCGTTATCCAAATAAGAACAAAGTATCTGAAACTGAGGTTTATAACCAAAGAGATGTTTACTACCATAAACTTGGAACAAGCACAGCTAAAGATAAACTCATTTACAAAAACAAAGATCCTCAAGTTTTTTCTTCTGTCAAATCAACCTTAGATAAGAAAGATTGTATAATTTTCTTACAGAAAGGATATTCACAGATTGATGTATACGTATATAGAACAGAACTGAAGCTTTTAGAAAACATTTGTGAGAACATAGGTGCTAAATTTGATGGTAATATAGTTGAAAATTATTTTATCGCTAAAACAGATTACTTAGCTCCTAACGGTAGAATCATTAAGATAGATCTCAGAAAACCTAAAGTTGAGAATTGGGAAACCATAATTCCAGAGAAGGATTTCCCTCTAGATTTTCCTCTTTTCTATGGGCAGAAGCTTATTGTTAGATATTTAGAGGATTCTTATCATCAATTGTATGTCTATGATTTGGACGGTGTAAAATTAGGTAAAATAGAATTACCTTCAATAGGATCCTTATCATATTTTGATGGTAGCTGGGACTCTAAAGAGTTTCAATTTTACTTTACTTCCTTTCTACAACCCTATACCGTATTCAAGGCAAATATTGATACTTTCGAAAATGAAATTGTTTTCCAACCGGAATTGGATCTCGATCTAGAGCAATATTTTACAGAGTTAAAATGGTTTGATTCCAAAGACGGAACACAAATACCAATGTTTCTTACTATGAAAAAAAATACTAATCGTGATGGAACGAATTTAGTATTGTTGTATGCATATGGTGGTTTTAGTCATACAAATTTTCCTTACTATAATTCCCGAAACGCCTTTCTTCTCGAACAGGGATTTATTTTAGCATATCCTTCAATAAGAGGGGGTAACGAGTTCGGCGAAGAATGGCATCGAAGTGGAATGAAGAAAAATAAACAAAACGTCTTTGATGATTTTATTGCAGCTGCAGAATGGCTTATTCAAGAACAATACACACACCCCAAACTATTAACAATTGAAGGAGCAAGTAATGGAGGTCTTCTTACAGGTGCGGTATTATCTCAAAGGCCTGAATTAATTGGTAATGCTCTAGTCGAAGTACCTGTACTAGACATGTTGAGGTACCACAAATTCTACAATGCAGAGTTATGGATTGGTGAATATGGAAATCCAGAGAAAGCGGAAGAATTCAAATTTCTGATAGAGTATTCTCCTTACCATAAAGTGAGTAAAGAAAAGAAGTATCCTTCCATTCTTTTAACAACGAATATCAATGATAAACGGGTTCATCCAATGCATGCATTCAAAATGACTGCTAAAATGCAAAAGATAGAAAATAATAATCCAGTACTTCTTCGCACGATTACAAAAGCTGGACATGGTATCGTTTCTAGAGAACAACAGATAGAACAATCTGCAGAGACAGTAGCCTTCATTATGTGGAGATCTAAAGAATCACTTACTAGATAATCCCGGAAAAGAGCTCCTTTGATGAATTTCTGTTAAACCACTTACATCAACCAACAGTATTTTCTATCATACCTTCTTGTAATGTCTCCCTTATTATAAAGTAGGATGCTAGATATAGGTGGTCACCTTATTAGAAGATATTTCTGCTCTATGTTTCATTATCAAAAAATTTGTGAAATTCTTTTGGAAGATCACGATAAGTTATTTGATTCAAATATGGAGACATGTCTGCTGAGCTTTTCGAATTCCAGAAAAGGGTAATTTCATCCTTTGTTACTTTGTTTTTCTGACAATAGTCAATCAAACCCCCAAGTGTTTTACCAGTATATGTATGCTCCAACTTTAATTCGTCTTTTTTAGCAAGATCAATCGCTTCTAATGCTTCTTTTGTTGAAGCGCCATATTTCCCTCCAAAGTAAGAATGATCGATTATCAATCTATTTTCTATTTTTTCTGAAACATCAGGAATAGAATCATCCTTATTCCTCATTATTTCTAGAGCCTTTTTAGCTAACTTTATCGTGTTTTGTTTGGAGCTTCTAACAGGATCAGTTACACCTATCCCTATAACTTTAGTCTTTACTTTAGCTAGTTCCAAACCCAATACTAAACCAGCACAAGTAGCAAGAGATCCTGCAGTAACAAATAATTTATCGGGTTCAGGTATGAGTTTCTTTTCTATTTGTTCTTTAAGTTCAAAAGCAGCATTGACAAAGCCAAGTGTTCCAAGCGGTGAGCTCGCCCCAAGCGTAACAAAATATGAACTTCTATCCAACATTAATTTAATCTTCATGGCTAGTTTTCTATGGAATGTATTTTTCATCAGATGAACTTTAGCACCGAAGAAGTGATGGCAAAGTAGATTTTCTCTTACACCTTCTGAAATCGGTTGTTCTAACACAAAGAGATGAGTGCTTAAGTCAAAATCTCTTGCTGTAACAGCTGTGGCAAGCCCATGATTTGTCCCAATACTCCCCAAGGTAACTATTGTCTCTTTTCCTTTCCTTAAGATATCTGCAAAAACGAACTCGTATTTACGTGGTTTATTTCCTCCGTATACAGTATGTGTCAAATCGTCTCTTTTAACCCAAATAGCCCGCTTGAGAGTTGTACTGGTTTGGACTATTTTATGAACAGGGGTGGGAGAAACAATAACGGAGACCCAAGGTATAGTAGCTAATTTTGGATATTTCCTGAAAAGAGGTATTTCTCCTACCATCTATATCATAGGCACTAAATAAAACATGTTCTTGAACTTTTTCAAACAAAGTTACTGAAAACAAAGATTATATTTTGCTTCAAAGAACTATCTTTGTTTAGAATATGATTGGGTTACCCCTGTCTGACTAATGAGGTTATCTTAAAAGGCTGATTCTCAACGCTCTCTACTTTTTTTGTTAATGTAAAAGATGAACTGGAAAAACTTTGATAATAGTGCAATTTAAGTATTGAAAACAGATTTATTTGTTGGAAAGGTTCTTTTATGCCAACTATTGTGAAATATGAGAAAGGGGTTAAATTAGTCAGAAAACCTGAGAATCTTTCCTTTGTAGCTGATCCTACCACAAATTCAGCATCCCAAGGTAGTCATGCAACTTTCATAACACATGCTCACACTGATCATTCTGTAGCTTTTCCTGATGCAGCAGCTAAAGTTTTCTCCACAAAAATAGCTAGTGAGTTATATGAAAAACTAACCGCAAAAAAACCAAAAAACACACATTACTTTAATTTTGGGAAGACACACAAAGTAGAAGATATAGAGATAAAATTCATTCCTGCAGGTCATTTATTGGGAGCAGCACAGATATTGTTCTATTTTCCTGACAAGACGATTTGTTATACTGGGGATATCAGTACAGATGAAATGATTACTGTACCAAAAGCAACCATTCCAGACGATGATATTGACGTTTTGATTACAGAAGCAACTTATGGAACTAAAGATCTTTATTTTGATACAAGAGAAAGAACAAAAATATCTCTTCTAAAATGGATTGCTGAAAACCTACAAGAAAAACGCACTCCAGCTATTAACTTAGGTCATCTCGGAGCAGCACAAGAGATTATTGCTTTTCTAAATGGTATGCTTTCGGTTGATATCCTGTGCGATACTAGAACCAGTAGAATAAATCAAACTTACAAGGATTATAATGTTCCATTAAACTGGGAAAATTTTGAAGAGATTGATGTGAGTATATTTGAACCAGAAAACACTGTTGTGCTTCTACCACGCGCATGCAATAAACTTCCTGCTTTTTTAGATGGTTATAAAATTTCAAGGGGAATGGTAACTGGTCAAGCAGCAAGATTCGCTTACAGAAAATTCGATCAAACATTTCCTTTTTCCATGCATGCTAATAGCCAAGAACTTGTTAATTATGTTGAGAAAATCAAACCAAAAAAGGTGTATACTCTATATGGTTTCGACTCTGAACTCGCAGCATTGATTAGACATAGACTAAAAATTCCCTCAAGACCATTAAAACTTGCAGAGAAAAAACCAACATTAGATGATTATCTAAATGAAAGCAAATAAAATAGAATTTGAAAAAAAAGGAGATTATAACAAATACTCGTCTTCTTCTTCGGTTTTTTCTGTCGATTTTTCGATTACTCGAACTGCATCACCAGATATTTTTACAGGAATCTGTAGATCCATTGCTAGAAGTTCAACGGTTACTTCTTCTTTACCTATGTTTATATCTATGACTCTTGCTCTCGATCCTTTGAATGGTCCACTAATGACCTCAACTATGTCATAAATATCTACACCCTCTATAACAGGTCTTGGTATTAGAAAGTGATCTAATTGTTCGATTGGAATTTCTTCAGCTCTAGAAGCTCTAGGTCTTTTACGAACATGTCTCATTCCTTCTACTAGAATTTCTACTTCATCTATTGATTCGGCTTCAACAAAAATGTACCCTTTTAGCCCTCCAGGTACTAACACAGAATAGATTTTAAGATGTGGACGAAGCTCAGCTCTACGATTTAAGTGTTCACTTAAGGATTGTTCTTGACCCATTGTTGTTCTAAGAGCATATATTGGCATATTATCACTTCTTTTTATGAAATTGCGCTTATAATCGCATTAAATAGTAAGCTAAGTACGTATCCAATTGCTCCAATTACTATTACACCTATCGCACTCATTTTAGTTGTAATAGATAATTCTCGTCGAGTTGGAAGTTTAGCGTGACGTAATAAGCGTCTACTACTAGAAATGAAATCCCTGGTTTTTAATATTACTTTACTCATTGATTCTTCCTCACAAGCGTAATGTACTCGTTGATTTTTTAATTGTTCTGTTAATGAACCCTATTCACATTTCAGATGCTTTTAGCAAATCGTCATATTTTCCTGCGTCAATTTCCTTTTGAACATCACGAGAATCTTTACCTTCACAAGTTACACCCATACAAACCATTGTACCTAGAATTTCTTTACATGCTGCACTCAGGGTAGTAGCTGATAAATCATTCCATTTAGCTTTTGCAGCATCAATTAATTGTGGAAATGTTATATTGCCTACTATCTCTTGATTTGGCATTCCTGATGCTTTAGATACACCTGCTGCTTTAAGAACAAGGGCAGAAGCTGGAGGGATACCTATCTCAATTTCAAAGGATTTTGATTTTTTATTTACGATTACTTTTACTGGAACTTTCATTCCTTGGTAAGCTTTAGTTTTATTGTTGATATCATCAACTATTGCTTTAATATTAACTCCAAGTGGACCTAACGCCGGACCCATTGCTCCTCTCGGAGAAGCTTTTCCGCCATCCACAAGTAAGTCTACTATGACAATGTCAGCGCTCATTTTCTATTCCTCTTAATATATTAAGTGCAAATCAGAAGCATATTATACTGTACTTAAAGGTAACGATTTTTAACCAAAGATGCAAAACATAATCTAAGATTTTATATTTCACCCTAAAGTAAAAGGTAGGGGGGTGAGAGCCTTTTTTTCTTTAATCAAAATGTTTATAATAAAAGCTTAAAGATTTGAGAACGTAAGGATTTGGAGTAGTAACAATGAGTTCGAACAAACCCATGGACATATTAAATCAAGCTCGAGAAAATAGAGTTCTAATCAGACTAAGGGGAAACCGTCGTATGAGAGGAATTCTCAAAAACTATGATATTCACTTGAATCTCACTCTTGAAGATGCTGAGGAGATTGGTGAATCTGGTAGTAAGAAATTAGGAGACATTATAGTTCGTGGTGATAATGTCATTATGATCAGTCCCCCACCAAAATAATTAGCGGAAGTAGAAAAACATGACAAAAGGAACACCATCATTTGGCAGACACAATAAGAAATCTACACACATAGTTTGTAGAAGATGTGGCAGGCACTCTTTCCACAAACGTCACAAAGAATGTGCAGCTTGTGGATTTGGAAGGACAAAGAAAATCCGTAATTATGCTTGGCATAGGCATTAACTAATTTTTGCAGTAATTTAATCTCCAGCTATGTACATTGGAGATAAAAATTGGGGCCGGTAGATCAGCTTGGAAGATCGCTTCCTTGGCATGGAAGAGGCCGCGAGTTCGAGTCTCGCCCGGTCCACCATTCTCTTTTATACCATTAGAAACACTTTCCTCTTCAATGTTGACAGTATGCCTAGAATGCGAAGAATAATTAGATTGACTTCTTAAATAATACTTATATATTTAGATTGCAATTTTAGAGTTATGGAAAAGTCTTACGATGAGAACCTAGCGAAGCTCATGTCTGAGGCACGTGATTTATTCAAAAGCTCTAACTTTTCTGAATCTGCTAGAAAGTATTGGGAAGCAGCAAAAAAGCTAGAAACAGCTAGGGGACTAGCGCAAGCAGAAGATTTGTACAATGAAGCGATAAAGAATTTCATTAGAGCTTCAGAAGATAATAAAGAAAAGAAACAGTATCGTTTGAGTGCTCAAAATCTATTTTATGTAGTCATGATTTTCAAGAGACTTGGAGCAATAGATGATTGGAAAGCTGCAACTATGGCAGTGGTTGATGATCTAGTTAATGCTGCGCAAGAGTATCTGTTATGGAATGAATATGATAAAGGAATAATTTTAGTATCAACAGCTTGTTTCTTCTTGTTTTCAATTGAAGAATTTAAAACAGCTGAAAAATACTATACACAATATATAGAACAGATTAAAGATGATCCTGGATTTACTCGAGCTCAGCAGATTCTTTTTGCAGCAGGTCATGCCATTCAAGCAGTTAAAAATCTAGATACCGACTCTCTTCTAAATGCTCAACAACTTGTTGGGAGCCACCTTAAACCAGGATTAAGTCAAATAACAGGAGATTTATTCTTTCCTGCAATTGATGATGCTGTAAATACAGTTGTGAAAATTTTCCGTTCTAAAATCAAACTTCCAAAGATTATGCCTGAGCTTAAAATTTCTCGTGATTTAGTGTTGGGAGAACCGACAGACCTCTCCATTTTCATTGAGAATGTAGGAGAAGGTGATGCAAATAATTTAAGTTTTAGCTTCAACATACCAGAAGGTATTGAAGTTATAGATGGGAACAAAGAAGTTTCCCTTGAAAAATTACCACCTCAACAAAAGACTGAACATAAACTTATAATCAGATGTATGTCTTCTATAGGTGAAATTACTCATGAACTAAGTGTTAACATTACTTTCTATGACCAATTGCAAACCAAACAAACTATGATAATAGGTCCCTATGATTTAATTTTCCGAGAGAAAAGCCTATCAAAAGAGCATGAAAATACTCTTAACACATTAGCTGATCAAAATGAAGCAAATTCCAAAAAAATATATGAAAGTAAAATCGCACCAAAAGTAATATGTGATGTAATGTCGGAATTTGTTTCTTCAATTATAAAAGAATCCAAAGAAAAACTCTCAACAGAGGAATTCGAAACAGTACTTGCCAATATTCAAACTATCAACAAAATATTTGAAACAATTGACAAAATCACAAACGAAGAGTTTCTAGCACCAATCCATGCAGTTCGAGAAAAGGAACTAACAGAAAAAATAGAAAATGCTCTAGAATTGAAGAAAGAAGAATGGAATAGCGAACTTGAAGTCATCCAAACTCAATTATCTGAAAATCATCTCAAAGAAAAAGAAGAATTAAAGCAATCATTTGAAGACGAAAAAGTCGAGTTAGAAAAACAAAAAGAAGAGGAGTGGAAGGAATTAATGGAAAAACTCGTGCTCAAACATACAGATGATATGAAGGAGTTTGAAACCGAACTTATAAATCAGAAAGATCAAGAGATGGAAGAGTTAAATAAAAAATTGGAACAAGAAATGAAGAAAGCTCTTGAAGAACAAGAAGCGGTTTTACGTGATGAATTTCAACGACTTTTATCAGAATCACAAGGCAAGAAAAAAAGATAATTTTATTATCTTACTCTTTCCTTTTTTGTATTTTAAGTATTTTTTCAGAAGTGTCTATTGTAACGATATCTCCAGTTTCTAGAATACTGAAAAGATCTTTATCTGGCAAATCTACCAGCGGGATATCTGCTAATATCGCTCCTGCGATCACTATGGTTTCAGCTTCTTCTGCTACTAGTGCTAACGGAGAAACATCGTTTACCTTTAACCCATATATTATGTAAGAACCCACGGTTGAACCTCTTCCTCTTGGAAATACAAAAATAGTATCTTTGAGGTTTTTTCCATATATTGGACTTTCTGAATCGATTATTTTCCCTGTTTTAGAGTCAATATCTCCTAAGAATGATATAGGAGAAGGAGATAACAATACAGACCCAGTAACCTTTCCTTCAACAATTGGACGAATTCCAATTTCCATTATTCTGTAACCTCCTTCATAATTGAATCGATAGGTAATAGGTTCACCAGTGTAGTTTTAGCTTTACTAAGATAATGTGCTGCTTTTGTCGAGTTTGTAATTACATTTCGGAAATTTCCGCTTACAGAAGGAGAAACAACCATACAAGTATCAGCATAAACTTTGATTCCTCTGGATTCAAGATTAGTCAACAGTGAATCAGCATCTATCACTGCTTTAGTTTTACTAGAAGTAAATATCCAGAATTCAATATCTTTCTTCATTTGTCTTGATTGTAAAGTATTTGAAATTAATTTTATGTCTTCATAACTTGCATGTGGACACCCGATTGCAACAAGATCAGCACCTTCAGTTATTTGGTTAAAATGGTTGTAAACCTCTTTCTTATTTGATTCTGTAAACTCTATCTTCTCCTCAACATTCTCAATATCTATTGATTTGCTTTCTGGAGTTAAGTCTTTTACATGGAAAAGAGCGACACTGCCTGAGGCAGCTAATGCTGCAGCTAGCATCTTAGCTTCATTTATGTTTAAACTTTGAATGTTGACAAAATAAGGAATTAAACTATGGAACTTCTTTCCAAACCAATAACCAAGGGCAGAATAGTCTGAAAAACTTTCTAATTTAGTTCTTACATCCACCAATATTCTGGGATAACGATTTTCGGTTATATGTAAACCATAATTAGCAGTTAAACCAGTAATAGCAGAAGCCAACGAAGAAGGAGCACCTTCTCTATTTGTTCTAGCACCGTAAAAACTGTTGGCCATTGAGACAGCTGATGATTCACTCCATGCTAGATGATCACCATGAGTAGGGGTGTGACCGATTAAATAGGGAGCACATGTGAGAGTAGGATTAATCCCCAAACCTTCATAAAATTTTATAATTCTAAATTGCTTTTCTGCAAAATCCTCACTAATTTCCATCTCTCGCCATTTTTCCATATCCATTCCAGCTGGGTTTAACCAAGTTGGAACTTTGACCGTAACGGCGTCTTTTGATAATAGTTCAAAAAAGGAAAAAATTGAATCCCCTACAGTTAAATATGAAACACCTGCAACTTGAGCGTTTGTTATGGGGATTAGTCGATCAGCTTTGTAAACTTCCCCAATCTTTACGATTAATTCCATGCTCTTTGCTACTGCCTCTCCTTTCACGCCAGATAGCATTTCTTCTTGATCTTTCGTAAGAAACATAGTCATCTTTTCTCCTTTTACCATGTATCTAAATATTTGGTTCATTAATGTTTGAGCAATTCTTAGCTAAAGGACAATCATTACATTTTGGATTGTTTTTGAAGCAGTGTTTTTTTGCATGTTCAACAATTAAAGCATGGTATTCCTTGTATAGTTTGATATCACTTGGTAAAATTTCCATAAATACTCTTTGGAGTTCCAAATAATCTTCACCTTCATAGTATCCCAATCTCTGAAAAATCCTAAATGTGTATGCATCTATAACAAAATAAGGCTGTTCAAACCAATATAGTAAAATGGAATCAGCTGTTTCATGTCCTATTCCTTTGACTGATAGCAAGGCATTACGATCGGGTTGGGGTATCTTTATCAGTAAATCAACCAGAGCTTTCAGTTTTCTGGCTTTAACTTTGTAATAACCACTCGATTGAATAAGTTTCTCTAGTTTTTCCAATGAAATCTTTTTTAAACATTCAAAATCCAAACAATTTGCCATTTTTAGACGCACAATTGCTTTTTCAACATTGTGCCAATTCGTCTGTTGAGTTAATATTGCACCAATAGCTATTTCTAGGCCTTCACCTGGCCACCAACCTTGAGGACCATAATGGTCGAATAATAGATTATATATTTCTTCAAGGTTGATTTTCATTCATTACAATAGACATAGATGCATAAAAAAACTTATTCTAGCCAATTTAACGAATCTGTTTTAAATAAATCATCTCAAACTTTAAATTTAGGCTAAAAAAGGTTATTTTGAATAACTTGAGCACTGAAAATCTTGATTCTGAGATGGAGGTAAACTGCCCCGTTTGTGGAAGTAAGAACACAAAAGTTGCACAAAAGATACTAGATTTTCCTCATTTTCCTCAAATGTGGTTTTATAATCTGAGTTGCGCCGATTGCCATTTCAAGTATAATGATTTCATAAATCTGGCATTTAATGAGCCTATTCGATATACATATCTAGCAGAAAACAAAGATGACTATACTTCCAAGATTGTCAGAAGTTCAAACGGAACAATCAGATTCCCAACCATTGGTGCAATCTTGGAACCAGGTCCTAAAGCAGATGGTTTCATAACTAATATTGAAGGGATGCTAAGAGATTTTCAAGGAAAGGCAGAATTCTTACTACGGGATGCCACAACTGAAGAAGAAATTAATCGAATAAATGAATTCATTAAAATGATTGATGAATATGTAAATAACAATTTACCAATAGAAATAGTGATCGAAGATCCATTTGGTAATTCGTCTCTCATACCTTTTGATTATTCTAAATTAAAGAAACAAAGACTAAGCAAAGAGGAAGCAGAAAAACTGAAAACAGGTCTCATGGTTTTTGAAGACGCGCAAAATACGTCTAACTAGAGTAAGGAATTTTTATGTCGATAGCATTTAACGAAACAGACACAGAAAGTCGGGTTGATTCATCTATATTTGCTGATTTTCACATACATAGCTGTTTTAGTTATGCAACCTCAAAGAACATGACTATCCCTATGATCTCAAAGCTAAGTGATACAATTGGTTTGAATCTTATAGGTACTGGAGATATTCTTCATTCAAAATGGAGAGAGCATTTGAGGGAATACTTGAAGGTACATGAAGAAGGGATTTACGAATGCAAGGAAAAGCAGAAGGTAATGTTCATTCCAACAGGTGAGATTGAGGATGAAGAGAGCATCCACCACCTTTTTTTCTTACCAGATATTGAAACCGCTGATGAGTTATCTTTGATGTTTGAAAGGCGGTACAATATTGACATGAACAAATATGGAGGAAGACCTATTTTGCAAATTAATGCAGAAGAGTTAGTTGAGATCATACATGATAGTGGGGGGATTATTGGTCCAGCTCACGCTTTTACTCCTTTCAAAGCTATCTTCCGTTCAAATAGATATTCTAGCCTTAGGGAATGTTATGGAGATCAAGCGAGTAAAATTGATTTTGTTGAATTAGGATTGTCAGCAAATAGTCAAATGGCTGATCAAATATCAGAGCTCTGGAATTATACATACATAACCAATTCTGATAGTCACTCGCCAAACCCAGGAAAAATGGGAAGAGAATGTAATTTAATTGAAATTGATTCATTAAATTATTCTAATGTTACGAATATTCTAAGAAGAAAGGATTTGAAAAAAATTATCGCAAACGTGGGTTTGGAACCTAGACTAGGCAAATATCACAGTTCTTTTTGTTTTAAGTGCAGAAGAAGAATTATATACGATGAAGAACCCAAGATGGCTTTTAATCAAAATTTCATTTTCTTTGATTTGCAGGTTCAGGAAGAGTTGATTGAGGATATAACAAGTAAGAAAAAACGATGTCCTGTTTGTAATGGCTTGCTTAAATTGGGTGTGAAAGACAGGATTAATTCAATTGCTACAACTAAAAAAGAAAATAGAAATCGCCCAAATTATTGGAACATTGTTCCAATTCCAGAGATATTAGCAGAAATATTCAAAATAAAGAGTACAAGTGCAAAAAAGGTTAAAATGGCATACAAGGAGATAACATCTGAACTTGGCAGTGAGTATGAGATTCTGCTTGAGAAGCCTATTTCAGAAATTAAGAGTTTTAATTTATCTTTAGGGGCGACCATAGAAAAAATGAGGGAAAACAAATTGGAAATCATTGAAGGCGGCGGCGGCATATATGGGAAATTAAACCTTCCTGTCAATTAACAAGAATGTTCAATATCCACTCTGCTATTCTCTTCTTCGTTCAAACCATTCAAAGTAATCTTGACATCTAGTGCAGACACACCCAATCCTTCCTCATAGACAAAGAAGGGGTTAATATCTAATTCTTGGATTTCGCTGAAGTCATTTACCAACAACGCTATTCTCAAAAGTGTATCAATTACTGCTTCTATATCCGAAGGAGCCTCACCACGTACACCTTTCAGAAGAGTATAGATTTTAGTTTTCTCAAGCATCGTCTTTGCCTCCAATTTTGATAATGGAGCTAAACCAAATGCAACATCTTTGAAATAGTTAGCATAAACTCCACCCATCCCTACCATAACTAATGAACCAAATTGGGGATCTTTTGAAGAACCTACAATTAGCTCGCGGCCTACTTTCTCCATTTTCTGAACATCTATTGCAAGCAATTTTGATTCAGGATGATGTTTCTTAGCGCTTTGCATTATCTCCTCAAAAATAACAAGAGCTTCTTCCCTATCATTTATGTTGAGTTTAACTCCACCAATATCTGTCTTATGAATAATGTCTGGACTAGTAATCTTCATGACTACAGGAAAACCGATTTTCTCTGCTGCATCAGCCGCTTCTTCAGCTGTTTTTGCTAATCTAGTATCGGGTGTATAAATTCCATATGCCCTTGCAACCTCGATGGCTTCTGTGCCAAGTAAGGTGACCCTTTTATCTAATCTCACCTTCTGGAAGATAGCATTCACCGCTTCTTTATCAACATCAAACTCAGGAATATCATCTTTAACTTCCCTTCTCCTTACTTTTGAATATTCTACCAAAGAAGCCATGGCTTTTACACCACGTTCAGGATGAGGGAAACAAGGAATTCTATGTTTCTTTAGATAGTAAATACTTGGCCCTAATATCTCTCCTCCTATGAACACAGTGATAATTGGTTTTTCTGGATATTTACTTCTTATTTCAACTATTTTGTCGGCTGTTTTTTGACCTTCGGTCATAGCTTGTGGAGTTAGGATAACTATTGCCCCATCTACGGCAGCATCTTGCAAAGATAATTCAAGAACCTTACCATAATCTTCAGCTTGTGCAGTTCCAAGAGCATCTATTGGATTATTGAAGTTTGCAGCTGAAGGTAAAAACTTTCTCATTTTTGCTTTAATCTCTGGTGAAATTGTTGCTAATTCTAATCCAAACTTTTCTGCCGCATCAGTAGCAAGAATACCTGGTCCTCCAGCATTTGTAATGATGACTATTTTATTGCCTTTTGGAATTGGCATGAAGCTGAAAGCAAAAGCCATATCAAAGAGCTCTTGTGTAGTATCAGCTCTAATCACCCCACATTTCTCAAATGCAACATCATATGTTGTGTCTGTCCCCGTCATACTACCTGTATGTGAAGAAGCTGCCCTTGAGCCTGCCTCAGACCGTCCTGCTTTAAGAATTATAACGGGTTTCCTTTTAGTAACTTCTCTGCAAATTTTAACAAACGCAGGACCACGACTTATGCTTTCAAGATATGCTAAAATGGCTAAAGTATTCTCATCATCGGCTAAAGCATCTATGAAATCTGTTTCATCTAAATCAGCTTTATTTCCAAGTGAAACAAAACTTGAGTATCCTATACCTTCCGCGCAACTCCAATCTAAAATCCCAGTTAATAAAGCTCCACTCTGACTTAAAAATGCTACTTCACCCTTAATTGGTGACCTTTCGGCAAAGCTTGCATTCATGGGGGCTGATGTATCGATAATACCAAGAATATTGGGACCAACAACTCGTATTCCATACTTTTTAGCAATTTCAACAATTTTCTTTTCTAGTTGAGCGCCCTCTGAACCAGTTTCTTTGAATCCTGCTGTAATGATAGCTGCATAATTTACACCTTTCTGTCCCAACTCTTCCATTAATGTAGGAATAAATCTAGGAGGAATACAGATTACAGCCAGGTCAATATGATCAGTAATTTCAGCTATACTTGAATAAACCTTGACACCTTCAATCTCCCCATATTGATTAGCTTTAGGATTAATCGCATAAAGTCTTCCTTTAAAACCGCTTAATATCATGTTTTTTAATGCAGCATAACCAACCTTTTTCTTATCTGGACTAGCACCGATGATAGCGACACTATCTGGATGTAGCAACTTATCTAGCTTCTTTAATGACAGTAAAGGCACCTACATGAGCCAAATTTAGAAAGATTTTAAGTTTGTTGTTATGAAGTTATTTTGCTCTACTCAAATCGAAGAGTAAATTATTCCCAAGCCAGATTATTTTGTTCGCTCTCAGATTTTTCTGAGAGTACTTCTTCATTTATCATATGTTGAACTGCTAGAATTTGCGAAATCACGGCAAAAAGATCTAATCCCTCTTGGTAAATAGCGATTTTCTTGTCAACAAGCTCATTTGGAATATTTTCTATTTCTCCATGTGGATAAGCACCAAAAATAAGCAAGGGATTAGTTGCATTATATATTTGCTTAGAGTATTCCGTAGAAGACAATTGTTCTCCTTTGACACTGAATTCAATAATAAGATCATGATTGCTTCGTAATTCACTAATTAAATCTGAGAGACTTAAATCTCTGAGAGACATCAACGGGTCATCTGACTCAGGAGGTACTGATTTTTCTTTGAACAATTGCAGGATTAAGCCCTTAAAACGATCGATGTTCTTAGGAAGTCTTATTTCTGGATTTAGCTCGATTATTTTATTTTTATTGGTGTGAATAATAACGCGAAGACGCTGTTCACGGGCCATTATGGATCCACAACAGGATAGAAGAGTAAAATGAACAATATCTGGTCTCCCTCTTTTTTGAGCATCTGGTAAGTCTTTTATAAAATTACTATGATAGCTAGCATCAAGTATTACTTCTTGTGGGGTTTTTTTCAACTTCGAGAAATATTGTCTAACTTGCACATTTTTCAACAGTTCCTCAGGAAAGATTTCAAGGGAAGACTCAGCAAGTAAAATAGTTAGAAATTTCGCCATGACACTCAAAATAAAATTATCAATGGTCCCTTTTCAACTTTGCTACTAATAATATTGGTTAATAGTCAAACCAAAATTCCTAATAAGGGTACTACAAAAACTAAATTAATGAGAAATTGCTTTTTGGTTGAATACGAAAGTTTGGAATATCGTAAATCTCTAGAGTTACAAAGACAACTCAGAGCAAAGAAAGAAAGCAATAGAGATTTTGATGATTTTTTACTTGTTTTGCAGCACAATCCTATTTTTACAATTGGTAATAAAGGAAGTAAGGATGACATTCTAGCATCTGAAAATCTTCTGAAGGAAGAAGGAATAGATGTTGTCAACGTAAAAAGGGGAGGAGAAGTTACCTACCATGGACCAGGACAGTTAGTAGGTTACGTTCTTTTAAATTTAAGCAGAGCTAATTTGAGTGTGGACCAATTTGTATGGAACATGGAAGAAGTATTAATACAACTTTTAGAGGATTATAGAATCAAAGGGTGGAGAATGGAAGGCCATCCAGGCGTTTGGATTAATCATCAAGCACGTAAATGGAAGATTGCAGCTATTGGTGCAAGGGCTTCAAAAATGATCACATCACACGGATTAGCACTAAACGTTAATACAGATATGGATCACTTCCAGATGATAGTTCCCTGTGGAATAACTGCATTCAACCCAATCTCCATGAAACAGGTTCTTGGAAAAACATTAAACATAATTGAAATATACAATAAATTCGAACAATCATTTGAGAAGATTTTCAAACTGAAACTAGAAAAAATAGCATCAAGTAAACTTGAAGAGATGATAAAATAAATGCCTAGACTTCGTAAACCAGAATGGATGAGAATAGGAAAAATGGATAGAGGAAAGATTCGTGAAGTGCAAGAAATACTCCGAAAGCTAAATCTTCACACCGTGTGCGAAGAATCAATGTGTCCTAACATTGGAAAATGTTTTGAGAAAAAAACCGCTACTTTCTTGATAATGGGAGATATTTGTACTCGTGATTGTAAATTCTGTGACATTACGTTTGGAAGACCAGGTCCTCTAGATAAAGATGAACCCCAACACATTTTAGAAGCGGCAAAAAAATTGGGTTTACGACACATTGTCATCACCTCAGTTACAAGAGATGACTTACCAGATAACGGTGCAGCGCATTTTGCTGGAATAACAAAAAAACTGAGAGAATACGATGAAAAACTAATAATTGAGCTTCTTATTCCTGATATGAAAGGAAAAGAAGAAGATATACAAACAATAGTTGACGCAAAACCAGATATTATCAACCATAATGTTGAAGTTGTGCCAAGGTTATTTAGAAAGGTAACTCCACAATCGAATTATGAGACATCACTTAAATTGCTTAAACTTGTTAAAGAATTTGATTCCAGTATATACACAAAATCTGGTATGATGGTTGGGTTGGGTGAAACAAAGCAAGAAGTGTTTGATGTCATGAAGGATTTAAGAGAGGTCAATTGTGATATACTTACAATAGGACAGTATCTTAAACCACCAAGCTCAAATTTAGAAATAGAAGAATATGTCCATCCTGAGATATTCAAGGAATATGAAGAATTGGCATATGACATGAGTTTCCAATTCGTTGCCTCTGCACCTTTTGTAAGAAGTTCATTTAATGCAGAAGAAGCAGATTATTTGTTTGAAACTAACAAGGTTGTAGAAGAAAAGATTTAAAAGAAAAAAATAGAAAATCGGATAAAGAGATTGAAGGGGCATTAGCTCAGCCCGGTTAGATGTTGAATGGTTGCGTACCATTGAACTAACATGCGACTGGCTCATAGCTAGAACCATTTCGGTGTGAAACCAGTTGGTCGGTGGTTCGAATCCGCCATGCCCCACCAATTTTTCATATATACTGCTCAAAATAGGAGATATAATCAAAAAAATTTGTTCGAAGAAAATAAGGAATATCCCGACATCTCTAAATATGAAAATATTGTCATAGGAAGTTGCATTATTCATGGTAAATGGGGAAAGAATGCCAAAGAATTTCTTAAACATGATTTCAAAGGTAAAAAACTTGCAATTTACATTTGTGCTGGGTTTGCAAGTGAAAAAGAGCTTTATGAACAAGCACTTAACATATTTTTGAGAGGAAATATTGAAGCGCATACTCACATAAAACCAGTTTCCATTGAAGCTTTCGGAGGAAAAGTTCCAAAATCAAAAATACCTCAAGTTTGGTTTTTGCAGGCATCAAAACGATTGGCAAGTTTCAGATACGATAATAGGGATTTAACCAAAGTAAAAGATTGGGCTCATAAACTAGGTAAGATTTTTACTGAAGAGTATAGTTAGCGACATAGATTTAGAACTATCAATAAAATTGTTCTAACCGCAATTCTTTATTACATGCCATGAACTTGTATATAATTGTAGAAGGTAATTAATTTGGATGCAGTTTTCAATAAAGTTGTTGGAGATATTCGTGATTTACGTATTCAAGGCGCAACAAATATTGCAGTTGAAGGGATTAAAGCTTTTTCTGCATTAGGAGAACGCCTTGAAGTTTCGACACTAGATGACCTATTTTCAGAGTTAGAAAAAGCTCGACAAGCTTTAGCTAAAGCTAGAGCTACTGAACCAGCTCTTCGAAATGGATTAAGATATATAATATACAACTTACGTGAAAAGGCATCTTCTATTCAAGAAGCTCGAGATATTGTTAACACCTTCTCGTTAGAATACGTTAATCTACTTAGGGAATCTAAGAAGAAAGTCATTGCATATGGTGCCCACAGAATTAACGATGGTAGCACAATTATGACTCACTGTCATTCTTCTCTTTCAACAGGCATCGTTCTTGAAGCACATCGCCAAGGAAAAGAAATACAAGTGTTCTGTACTGAAACCCGACCCCTCTATCAAGGACGAATAACAGCAAAGGAATTTGTTGAAGCAGGTATAACTACAACTCAAGTTGTGGATAGTGCAATGAGATGGGTTATCAATAGATATAACGTAGATATCATTATTACAGGTGCAGATGCAATTACAAGTCAAGGAACTGTGATAAACAAAATTGGTACTAGATTGCTAGCTTTAGCTGCACGAGAAATGGATGTTCCATTCTATACGGCAATTAATCTTCTAAAATATGATCCAGAGACAAGTATAGGTAAACTTTCAGAGATTGAAATGCGTTCAGCTTCAGAAATATGGGAGAATCCTCCAAAAGGATTGAACTTCCTAAATCCAGCATTTGAAACTGTGTCTCACGACTTTATTGATGGTATTATATCTGAAGCAGGTGTATTCTCACCTACAGTTGTATATCTGATAGTTAAAGAGAAGTATCCATTTATGATGATAAATGAAGAATGAAAAAAATTATGATCATCAAGAACTGTAAACTCATCTTCCTTTAATAAAAAGTGGAAAATTTTATTCTGTTCCTGTAATTTTTGTATTGCTTTTCTGGTTATAGTTTATCATTTGAAAAGATTATTGTATTTCTGCTTTTAAGTCTTAAAATTGTTTTGTTTATTGGAGTAAAAAGATAGTTATTCTGGATGAACCGACTGCAGCTTTGGGAGTTAAAGAGTCAAAAAAAGCTCTTAAATTGATAAAAAATATGAATGAACATGGACTGTCGATAATAATAATTAGCCATAATCTTGAACATGTATTTAATGTAGTTGACAGGATAATGATTTTAAGAAGAGGCAATAATGTTGGTGTAGTAAAAGCCAGTGAAGCAAGTTCCAGGGATATTGTTTCATTAATTACTGGAGCGGGTGAAGTAAATAATAATTAGGATGACCACTATATTAAATGGACTTATGAAAGCGCAAGAACATTAATGACTGTCGCTCCTTTAATTGGGCATGTATTACTGCAAAGATTTGTTATTAAGGAAGTAATGCAG
>JAUWPI010000098.1 GCA_030611665.1 Candidatus Heimdallarchaeota archaeon
ATCCAATCTTCCCATGCTATATGCACATTCCCTACAGCATCCACAGCAAGAGAAGGATAATAAGAATTAGTTGTACTTTCAGTGGAAACGACTTCTGTAGTACTCCATTCCCAAGCAGATCTATCAAAGGAATCTATGGTGTATTGATTATATTCTCCCTCTAGTAGAGCTTTTATGCTAATCATATTTTGCGAAGAAGCACTTATTAAAAAACCAATAATTAGAACACATAAACCCATAATTAATTTCGTTTTTATCTTTTTCATAATATCAACCTTTTTTGAATTATTTGTCTCGTTTAGAACTTACGAGATTTTCGAATCATGTACAATTGTCATTAAGAATAAAAATACTTTCCATTTCTCACCATAAAAAGGTGAAATCTCTTTTCCACCTAATAATTCTGGTTGTAATCCAATATTTATCTAAACATCAACTGGTAAAGGCATTATGAGGAAATTCTTGATTCTTATTTAATATTAGGCAAAATTCACTCATATTATTTCTGACTAATCACTTGTAGATGAAGAGAAACTAAAAAGGAAAAAGAAATGAAAAAATCATTTCAAAATGTTGTTTATGCCATCATAATTTGATGCTTTAGAAACATAGAGAAAGTCACACCTATGTCCTTCGTGAGGTGCAGCTATATCCATAGTAAATGATTGGTCATTAACAAACACTTTCTTAATTGAAGGGATGTTGAGTAATCTTCTAGCATTAGCTGGATTGTCAGTTAGGTAGGATAAGGATAAGGTGTCTTCAACAAGTTCCTCAACGAGGTAATCATCTGGACGATAAATTGTCCCAAAACTAAATGGATACTCGTCAGTACGCATTTGATGTTCTTCATCAAGTTCTAATAGTGTAGGCATAAGGTAAGCCAAATTATCCTCCACATGTAAGAATTCTTTTTCTCCTCTGATTTCAGCTGTAAGATTGTTTATCTTACTTGTCATTCTACTCTTGATGAATTTGTATAACCCTCTAGCAGAATCTGGGTTCATTGCTGGTATCTCTGCCCTTGGGTTCATAGGATCAAGAGGTTCTAGAAGGAAAAATTCTAAGAAAATATAGTTGTAATTGAACTAAGGTTTCCAAAGTGTGAATAGCTACTTGCTATAAATCCATATCATTTTCATCTTGATATTCCTAAATTACAATTTTATTTGATTCATTAATAATATGTATGTAACTAAATTAGAAACTAATTTAGATGCCATTGCAAAATCTTTAAGTTTGATATATTTATCTAATAGCCAGAGCTGAAAATGAAAAAAAACACTAATATTTCTAAAAGAGTTCAACAAATACCCAAATCCGCAATTCATGAAATGACTAGACTGTCTAAAGAGATTGACGATGTAGCTTTTTTATCTTGGGCTAAACCAACTTCAGATACACCGATTCACATTAAAGAAGTAGCAATTAAAGCAATTGAAGAAGGACTTGTTGGTGGTTATTCTACTAGTTCTGGTTTACCAGAATTGAAGCAAGAAATTGCTAAAAAACTTATGCGTGACAATAACATCTCAACCAATGCCTCCCAAATTATTGTTACTGTTGGAGCTATTGAGGGATTAGCTAGTTCTGTTCTAGCTTTGATTGATCCAGGTGATGAAGTAATCTTACCTACACCAACATATTCTACTCATATTAGACAAGTTGTAATTTCTTCTGGAAAACCTATTCTTGTTCCATTAATTGAAGAGGAAGGATTCGCATTAGATATTGAAGCCATTGAAAAAGCTATAACTCCTAGAACAAAAGCAATAATGTACTGTTCTCCAAATAACCCAACTGGTACGACATTTACAGAGAAAGAACTTAAGCAATTAGCAGATGTAGCTTTAAATAATGATTTGATGGTAATAACGGATGAAGCTTACGAATATTTTGTTTATGATAACAGCAAACACTTCAGTATAGCTTCAATACCCGAGATGTCTAAGAATGTTGTCAGCACCTATACTTTTACCAAAACCTATGCAATGACTGGTTGGCGAATCGGTTATTTACATGCTGATGAAGAGATAATCCCTAGTATCACTAAAGCTCATATTCCCTTATCAATTTGTGCTCCTGTTGTATCACAATATGCTGCTCTTGCTGCTTTAAAAGGTCCACAAACCTGTGTAGAAAAATTTAGAAAACACTATCTTTCAGCTAGAGATCTTTTGTGTGATAGGCTTGATGAACTTGATTCTGTTTTTCAGTATGTAAAACCTAATGGATCTTATCTCATGTTTCCTAAAATAATAGTTGAAGAAGGAAAAGATTCAGCATCTTTCTGTAAAAAATTGTTGCGACAAGCAAAAGTATCCACAACTCCTGGAATAGCTTTTGGTCCTACAGGTGAAAGTCATCTGAGAGTGTCATTTTGTGTTCCTGAAGAGGAAATCAACAAGGCTTTTGATCGAATGGAAGAATATTTTAGCTGAATTCTAAAAAAATAGATTTGTAACTAAAACGCAATTTCTTCAGAACTAATGCTTTTGGAGATTTAGCGGTTTTTCCGCCAACACGGGAAATTTTTTTAGAAATTAATCTTACCACGTAAATAATATTATGTGTGGTAAGATAATACAATTATAATCGCGCCGCTGTTTTTTTTCGTTGCAAGAAGAAAATTAATTCAAAAAAAAAGAAAAATTTGTTCTAGAACAGCTGTTTTAGAGTGTTTTCAAATATTTTATCTGAGCTATGATATCTTCAATTATAGATTTAGTCAATTCTTCCCCTTTCTCCTTTGTAGCTAAAGTTGGATCTCCATAGATTCCAGTTGTACTATAGATTCCTTCACCATCAGGATCACGTGTTAACCCTTTTCTATTAGGACGATTATCATAGTCTTTTACAGCTTTTCTCATATTAACACTCTCAGGAGCAATGTGTAACATGATAGATGTTTCTCCTTCATCTGCATGTGTTCCCCCTTCCTGTTGGAGCAAATTCTTTGAGTACTTCTTATCTGTCTCAAGGATGTTAAAATAGTGAAGAATAATCTCCTTTTTCTCTAGCTCTTCTGCTGCATCTTTTAGAGGTCGGAGAGTGGAAACTCCAGTGTTAAGAATATAGAACTTTTTTATCCCATAACCTTCAAACGAATTACAGATGTCAATAATGACATTCTTGAACGTTTCATGTTGTAGGGATACAGATCCTGGATATTCTAAAAATGCTGGATAATAACCATATTGTAATGTTGGAAGCACTATTACAGGCACTTTTTTGGATACTTGATCCTTAAGATATTCAGCCATTATAAAATCATTATTGAGAGGAAGATGAGGTCCGTGTTCCTTTGTTCTGGCACCTAAAGCTATGAGAGCTACATCGTGTTTTTTTATTGCTTCTTCAGCTTCAATCCAAGTAAGTTTCTCTATATCAACTGATAGATCAGATTTCATTATATTTTTCAGAACTTCAGATGAAAAAAGGTTTGTGGTTTTAATTTCGGGAAGTTTATATTGTTCAATGTTCATTTTCATTTGTATGCCAAAGAAATCTTCCAAGAAGAAAAAGAAAAAAAAGGAAAAGGAATTAGATGAACTTACTGAAAAAATTGATTATTCCTATATCACGGAAGATGAAATAAAGTCTGGTTTTAAGCCTTCTAATTTCATTCAAGTAGAAGCAGTTGTTTGCCCTTTCTGTAGTACGACAAATACTAGCAAAGATGAATTCTGTTTTAATTGTCGAAAAAAACTGGTGTAGAATAGGACTGAAGAGTGGAGCTGATTTGTCTTTCTTACAAATTTTTGGTTGACTAAATACTTTTGGATATATTTAAATTCAGTTTTTCCTTTTTCGCTATATGAACACAGTTCTGTTGATTTTTCTTATTATTCTAAGTATTCCACTATTTCTTATTATCTGGATTTTCGTCATTGCTAAAATTGCACGAAGAATATATCCTTTCCCAATACCTCATTTTATGACAGAAATTATTGATAATCCTGTAAGAAGAAAATATATTCAAAAACCTGATCAAATAGCCCAAAGGATGGGCACTGCTCCAGGAGCAATTGTACTTGAAGTAGGGCCAGGAAAAGGGTCTTACACAAAAGCTGTAGCAAAGAGGATAGAACCAGAAGGGATAGTTTATGCAATTGATATTCAGCAACCCATTCTTGATAAACTACAAGTGAGGATTGATGAAGAAGGTATAAAGAATATCATCCCTAAACTAGATGATGCATATAATCTAGATATTGAAGATAATTCAGTAGATATAATTTTTGCAATAGCTTGTTTGCCTGAAATACCTAAACCAATTAAAGTTTTGAAGGAATTCAAACGAGTTCTCAAACCAGGAGGAACAATTTCCTTATGCGAGTTATTTATAGACCCAGATTATCCTTTACGAAGAACAGAGAAGAAATGGGCAGAGGAAGCTGGTTTAATTCTAAAGGAAGAGTATGGAAATTGGTTTTCTTACCAGTTGAACTTTGGCAAGAAATAATGCTCAAGAAAAACTAAATAGATTAAGAACTTCACATTTATATAGACCAATTCAAAATATTATTTATGTCAAATATTAAAATCTGTGGTTCAACTTGTGGTCATATCAACGCCTTGATTGGAGGATTTATCCTTGTTGTTCAAGGTATATTATTAATTATAGCTGAAGGTGTAAATGCCTTAAAAGCTGTGGGGAGCATATCTTTTCTCGCATTTACAAGTATCTTATGGCTAAATGGACTGATTACACTAATCTTAGGAGTTTTGGTCTTATTTCTAATTTGGGATTGGTTACAGAAAAAAACCAGAACTGGTCCTTGGATTAAAGATACCGTGTGGTTAGCTGTTGTTCTTATAGTAATAGGTGTTATTACTGGTGGAACCGGAGGAATATTTGTTTTTGTTGGTGGGATTTTATCACTTGTAGGACAAACAAAAACACAAACACAAACAATTTAGAAAAAGAAGAGTTTATTTCTCTTCAAGTTTTTTTGTATCAATTCCAGCTTGTTTTAGATGATGTAAATCATGCATCCACATTGTAAAATAATCAGTGAAAGATTTCTCATCTTGAAAGTGATTGTTAACTATATCAACATAAGTAGCAATTAATTCCATTCTAGTTTCAGTATATATCTCAATAGCTTCTGCGAAAGAAAGATCCTTGTTCTCTACCAAATGACCTTTATTCACTTCATTTATATCTAATTCATCTGGATGAATTTCTTTCCAATCAAAAATGTTCCCTCGTCTTAAATTCTCTGCAAATTCGACCAATGCACTATCCCAAGAAAAGAAATGAATTGCGAGTTCTCTCTTTCCCCATCCATTGGGCAATTTCATGTCATTAGGTTGATCTAAGAACATTTTTGTTGATTTTTCTAGCTTTTCAATCCTACTAAGTATTTTCTCCTTGTCTTCCATATTTAATCATTTGTTCAAACTGCTAAAAATATTTCTGAAAAATCTAATATATATTAATAAGTGTTTGAAACGAGTATTTTTTGTTGAAAATGAAATATAGAAAAACAAATAATTTGACATTTCTAGTTAGTCTGATAATTCTAATAACATCTCTCCAAATTCCTTTAACTGAGGCTTCAATATCATTTGAGCGCCAAAGTTTTTAAATTATATCTTCATCGCTTCATCATGACTGTTCAAGAAAAAAGACTGGTTATCAAATCAGGTGATGTATTTGATTCTATTTCTGGATCTGTTCTTCCAAACAAGAGCATTGTCATTAAAGATAGAACAATTCTCTGGGTAGGGTCAACTGATGGTTATGAGAAAGAGGAAGGAGACCAAATTATCAATGCTTCAGGTAAGTTGGTCATGCCTGGAATGGTAGAATGTCATGTTCATATTTACGCAACGGGTAATCCTCAATTTGAAAGAGAGATTCTAAGAACTAAAACAGACATGTATCATTATCATGCATTAAATAATGTACAAAAACACTTACAAACAGGTTTTACATGTGTAAGAGATGCGGGTTGCTATCCAGGAGTAGCGCCAGCTTTACGTCGGATTCTTGACCAAGGATTGCTCGCTGGTCCAAGATTAGTAGTAACTGATAAAGGTCTATGGCAATGGGGGAACCAAGAAGCCGTTTCACCAGATTCTATAATTAATTTTGAAAGGGAAAATGATCAAGTTTTAGCTGGAGTTGATGCTGTAAAACACGCTGTAAGGGATTTGAAATATCGCGGAGCTCAATTCGTTAAAACAGCTACAACTGGTGGAGTTTTACATGGAATTGAATCTAAAGTCAGTTTCACTTTGTGGACTGAAGAAGAATTAGAGGCTATTGTAGAGGAAGCACATAGAAATGATATGCATGTAGCATGTCACGCACACGGGAAGGCAGGAATAATCAAAGCAACCAAAGCTGGCATAGATACAGTTGAGCATGGGAGTTTTTTGGATGAAGAAGCTGTTGATCTCATGGTTAAACATAAAACCTATCTCATCCCTACTCAAACAGCTGCAATGAGCTTAGTTAGTCCATCATTAATTAAAATCATGCCTCCAGAAGTACAGAAGAAGACTATTGAAGTAGATAAACAAATGAAAATCAGTCACAAACTTGCTTTCGAGAAAGGAGTAAAAATAGCTATTGGAACTGACGCTGGGACGCCTGGAAATTTTCACGGTAACACAGGAAATGAAGTTAGATTGATGGTTGAGGATGTTGGAATGACTCCAATACAAGCATTACAAGCAGCTACTATAGAAGGGGCTAGAGCTATCTGGATGGACGAGAAGATAGGATCTATTGAAGAAGGAAAATTAGCTGATTTATTGATATGTAATCAGAACCCACTTGAAGATATCAATCAAATTACAAATTACAAGAATTTCAGTCATGTAATAAAGGATGGTAAAATCATGGTTGAAAACGGGAAAATA
Organism: Candidatus Heimdallarchaeota archaeon; assembly: GCA_030611665.1. Classification (GTDB taxonomy): domain Archaea; phylum Asgardarchaeota; class Heimdallarchaeia; order Heimdallarchaeales; family Heimdallarchaeaceae; genus UBA460. The sequence continues at coordinate 6,877 of JAUWPI010000098.1, forward strand.
GTTTACTTCTCTCCTATGAAAGGATTACCAAAATAATCAGAGAAGAATACTATTCTTCCTTGTTTTCTATTTTTTCTAACTCTTCTTGATTATCTCCCTTTTTGTCTTTAATATCTTGATAGATTTTGATGAAATAACCAGAACTGGATAAAACCAATCCTCCTCCTATACCAATGTATATTGCGGCGAGGAAATGTTTTGGAATAGGTGAATTTCGTAATAAAATCCCTAAAGCTACCATAACAAGAATGATTAGATAAGAAGACCAAGAGATAAAAGCAAATGAGCAGAACTTTTCTGGTTTTGAAACAATTCTTTTGATGTTCTTGTTAACAATTTTAGAAAACCCAAAGAAAAAGATGAGAAATGCAAGTACCACCCCTGTAAAAATCAACAAAATAATTAACCAAAGAGGTTGATCAGTAGCATCGTGTAACCATTCAGAAGCGAAAACAATTAACATTGCCCCAACTCCTATCCACATCAAACCAGCGATAGAGTAGTGAAAAAATTTGGGACAGCAGGCTCAAATCTCTTGAAAAAGTTTTGCTCTGTCATTGAATCAGCAAATCAACCCGTTTTTTAAATTCTGCTATATATCAAGGAAATAGATGTTAGAAAAGTTATAAATAAGATAGTTTTCATCGTTGGAAAAATAGATTAAAGGAATGGGCTATTTGAGCTACAAAAAATGGTTTATAAGACACCTAATGAAAGAGAAAAAGTTATTCACAATATTAATGACATTTCTCATAATTTTCATAGGGACAGTTTCAATAACACCATTGTTCGTAGGAGACATTTTTGAGGAATTAGTCAAACAAACAGGAGCTGTAAACAGCTTCCTTGTTTCATCAGGATTGTCAATAATTCAATTAAACGCTCCTGCATTTCAAGGAATAATAGCTACTGGAATACTAATTGGAATAGCAGGCATTGTGAGAGCAGGAGCAGACTTCACTCAAAGTTATGTGAATGAAGTATTAGCTCACAAAGTAACAAAAAATGTTACTAAAGACTTCTATGAAAATATGCTAGAAAAGAGCCAAGAATTTCATGATAGAGTAAGGATTGGTGACATTATGTCTCGAGCAACTTACGATTCTCGTCAGATGAACATATTCATCTCACCTGGAATAAAATTCTTATTTGAAGCATCTTTTACTTTAATATTCTCTGTTTCATTAATGATCTGGATAAGTCCAAAATTAACCTCGCTTTTGCTTATAGCTCTCCCCTTCTACGTCATCGCTATAAGAGATTATAATAAAAAATTACGACCAATCTCTAGAGCTCAAATGGAACAAAATGGATTGCTGAATTCAAGGTTGCAAGAAAGTTTAACAGGAATTAGGGTTATAAGAAATTTCGTTAAAGAAGAAGATGAGATAAAGGAATTCGACATTGAGACTGATAAACTGCGGGACATAAACACACAAAGAGGGATTATAGCGGCAAAATATTACGCGGTAGCAATAACCGTTCTGATTATTGCACTTAGTTTTCTATGGGGTTCTTATGAGGTGACAGCAGGAAACTTGAGTATAGGTGAACTAGTAACTTATGTCTTCTTAATGATGACTTTAATGATGCCAACTTGGCAGTTCGGGTGGACTATAACACAGTTTCAAGTAGGTATGGCAGCTGCTAAAAGAATATTCGAAATGATGGAAAGAGAAGAATATGTACCAGAACCTGCATCCCCAGTAGAATTGAAAGATGTTCAAGGAAAAATCAAATTTGACAATGTATCCTTCTCATACACTGGAGAAAGTAGTAAAAAGAATTCCTTAGAGAAGATAAGTTTAGAGGTTAAGGGAGGTTCAACAGTAGCGATAATTGGAAACCCAGGATCGGGTAAGTCTACTCTAATGAAACTTCTGATGCGTTTATATGACCCTACAGAAGGCGAGATATTTATCGATGGAATAAACATCAAAGATATGTGCTTGTCTAATCTCCGAGAGCATATTGGAGTGATAGAACAAGAGATATTTCTGTTTAGTAAGACAATAAGAGATAACATCGCTTATGGAAAACCAAATGCTACTCTAGAAGAGATTAAGAAAGTAGCAAAACTAGCTCAAGCTCATGAATTTATAGAAGGATTCGATAAAGGATATGAAACTGTTGTGGGAGAAAGAGGTGTTACTCTCTCTGGAGGACAAAAACAAAGAATTGCAATAGCAAGAGCCCTCTTAGTTGATCCTTCCATACTTATTCTTGATGATGCAAGTAGCGCAATTGATGCAGAAACAGAGAGGAAGATTCAAACAGCAATAGCTAACGTGCTGAAAAACAGAACGACTTTCATAATTACTCATAGACTAGCAACTATCAAAAATGCTGATGTTATCATGGTTCTTAGAAATGGACATCTAATGGATTTTGGTGTTCATGAAGATCTAATTCTAACTAATGTCGATTATAGAAGATTATTCGAAAGATTTTCTGAGTTACCACCAATGAAAATTAAGGAGGAGAACTAAGATGATGCGAAATCTAGGACCCAAAGTTGATTATGATCGACAATATTCTGATATCGAGTTGATTAAAAGATTTTTGAGATATTTGGGACCGTTTAAGACTCTGTTAATGTTTATTATTATAGGTATCATTGCATCAGCTGTTGTAACAATATTCCCACCTATTATGGTGCAAAATGCTTTCGATTTACTAGAAACAGAAGCTGGATGGTTAGCTGTTTTACCCTTTGCAATTGGGTATGTGTTACTGTCTCTTTTCCTATGGGTGCTTCAAGTTGTTCTGGGGATAATGGTCACCATTGTAACTCAAAAAGTTATCAAACAAATACAAATTGAAACATACATCAGTTTGCAAGAACAAGATCTGATGTTCTTTGATAAACAAGCAACAGGACAAATAATGAGTAGGGTAACAAATGATTCTCAAGAACTATCAGACATGCTTAATGTTGTTACACAATTTTTTTCAAATTTGCTTATTCTAGTCACAGTTTTAGGATGGATGTTTATTGTGAATTGGAGACTAACTCTTGTTACACTTATTATGGCTCCGTTTGTATTTCTAGTAGCTCTTACATTTAGAAGAATAACAAGAAGGACGACAGGCGATTGGAGAGCAGCTATTGGAGCAGTAAATGCTTCTTTCCAAGAAAGCGTATCAGGAATATCTATCGCTAAAGCTTTCGGAAGAGAAGAGAAGTCCAAAGAGGAATTTGAAGTAATTAACAATGATACTTTCAAATATGCTAAGAAAAGAGCATTTGCAGTCATGGGTGTTTGGCCCCTAATGGATGGTATAAGTACCCTCGGAGTCTTTGGTATAACTCTCTATGGTAGCTCACTAATATTTGGTGATTTAGCAACAGCTTCGACAATTCTACTTTTCTTGCTTTTGCTTAATAGATTCTTATATCCGCTTGTAAGAGTGGCCTCACAGTTCTCAACAATCCAAAGTGGTTTTGCAGCTATGGAGAGAATTTTCAGTATCGTTGATGCTGAAATAAAAATTACTAGTCCTGAAAATCCAACAATTAAGAAAATAGAAGGTCATATCTCGTTCGAGAAAGTTCATCAAGAATATGAAGAAGGTGTGCCTGTTTTGAAAGATATCACTCTAGACATACAATCAGGAGAATCTATAGCCGTTGTAGGTCACACAGGGGCGGGTAAGTCGACCATAGCTTCATTATTGATGCGATTTTATGATATTAACAAAGGGTCTATCAAAATAGATGATGTTGATATCCGTGAATATGATTTACATAATTTACGTTCTCAGATAGGTTTAGTCAGTCAAGATGTTTTTCTTTTCAGTGGGACAGTTTTAGACAATATCCGTTATGGTCATCCTACAGCTAGCAAAGAAGAAGTTGAAAGAGTCATCAATATCGTTGCTGCTCAAGAATTCATCGACGCCTTACCTGATGGATTAGATACTGAATTAGGTGAGAGAGGTAAAGGTCTTTCAGCTGGACAAAGACAGATGATTTCTTTTGCAAGAACATTGTTAGCTAATCCCAAAATACTGATATTAGATGAGGCCACTGCTGCAGTTGACGCTTACACAGAATGGAAGATTCAAGAAGCACTAGACAAGCTGCTTGCTGATAGAACATCAATTGTCATAGCTCATAGACTTACAACCATTAAAAATTCTGATAGAATCATTGTCATGGATCAAGGTAAAATAGTCGAAGAAGGAGATCATGAAAAATTGATGAAGAAGAAAGGACTCTATTCCGAACTCTATGAAACTTATTTCAAACACCAATCAGCTGAATGGATATCAGAGATAAGTGAAGTGTTTACAGATTAGAATTCTATTTGAGAATAACTCTAATACTCACTCTTTTCAAGAAAA
>JAUWPI010000125.1 GCA_030611665.1 Candidatus Heimdallarchaeota archaeon
AAAAAAGAGGACGATTTAAATGACAAAAGTGCAAGAAGCAAAAGATATTTTTGAAAAAATAATGGAGCAAATGAAAAAACGAATAGTGGGTAATGAAAATGTTATCGAACTAATGTTTGCTTCTCTTCTAAGTGAAGGACACGTTCTGCTAGAAGGTGTTCCTGGAATTGCAAAAACATTGATGGCGAGTACTTTAGCAGAAGTTATCAAAATGGGTTTCAAAAGAATCCAGTTTACAAGCGATTTAATGCCAGCTGATATCACAGGAGGTAATATATACGAAAGAGAAACAAGTTCTTTTAGATTCATTGAAGGACCCGTTTTCACCAGTATATTACTAACAGATGAAATAAACAGAGCACCACCCAAAACACAATCAGCTCTGTTAGAAGCAATGCAAGAGAAGCAAGTTTCTTCCGGTAAACAAACGTTCAAACTTCCGAAACCATTTATGGTTATAGCTACTCAAAATCCAATAGAATCGACCGGAGTTTATCCTCTTCCAGAAGCTCAGATTGATAGATTTTTAGTTAAGATTCCTGTTTATCCTCCCTCTCTTCATGGAGAAGTAGATATGCTTGTTAAGAAGAGAGAAAAGATGTTTGCTGATATTGATGTTGTTACTGACCAGAAAACCATTCTCAAATTAATAACTGAAATTGAGAAAAACGTTACTGTTAGTAATCAGATTCTTGAATATATTGCAAAACTAGTAATTGCAACACGTTCAATTCCTTCCTTAGCGCTTGGAGCAAGTCCAAGAGGGTCAATAGCTTTACTCACTCTGAGTCGGTCTATTGCTGCTATTAGAGGTAGAGATTTTGTAGAACCTGATGATATCAAATCGATATTCTTTCCTGTAATGAACCACAGATTAATGCTTTCTCCTGAAGCAGAAATCGAACAGGTTCGTAGCTCTGAGATAATTGAAAATATCCTTTCAGATGTAGAAGTTGTGATATAAACAAAAGGCGAGATTTCAGATGGAAGAAGAAAGACACTTTGAACTTACAAAGAATGGTAAAACTTTCATTCTATTCGGGAGTCTATTTGTGATAATAGGCTTAGCAATAGATAATTTACTTCTTATAGTTCCTGGTGTCTTGTTCTTAGTAGTTATTACTTCCACGTTTATTTCCTTCTTATTTTCACATACCTATTCTTTCAACACAAAAATGAGCTGTTCAAAGGATTTTATGAGAAGTAGAGGTTTGTTAGCTGTAGCAGTTGAATTAACGAATCCATCTAGAAGACCAATTCTCATGAAAATCAGTCTTCGTTTATCATTTCATTTTAAGAGTATAGACAAAGCAGAGACAGTACTAATCAAATTATCTCCACAAAAGACGACGAAAATTGTTTGGTTATTACTTGCATCTAGAAGAGGAAATGGTGAAATAGGTCCAATTGAAATCTCCATTGGTTCCTTTCAGTATCTTTTCAAACATAAGAGAATACTGAAAGAAACACAACAAATCAAGATACTACCTCAGAGACCTCGTATTAACATACCATGGAAGACAAAGAAAGAACTATTGTTGAAAATGGTTCATGAATTTGCACAAAGAGTTAAGGGACGAGGAGACGAATTTTTCGCGCTTCGAGATTATTTACCCGGGGATCAACTAAAGCACATTGATTGGTATGCAACTGCAAGACATGATAAATTAATATCAAGAGAATTTGAAGACCAAAGAAACCTACATTTCTTGATTTATCTTGATCTTAGTAGTACAATGTTTGGACCCAAGTTCGAGTATGCATTGTCTTCTGTAATAGAACTATGTTCGTTGATTAAAGGTACCAATCATGATTTGGCTGTTGTAGCTTATTCTGAAATTGTGCAAAAATACATAATACCACAAGTAGGAAAACATGAACTAAGACTTATGCTCAACCTATATGATATTGAAGCTACAGGCGTTCATAGTAGTTTCCTTAATGCTGTTAAATTTACCAAAAACAATAATGTTTTACATTCTATAGCTATTATATTTTCCGATTTAGAAGGTGATTTAACAAAAAAATTACAAGGTCTGCATCTACTGCAAACCATGGGGAGTAGAGTGATTTTTGTAAACTTTGCAACGATGCATTTCAATATACTATCCTCACAAGACTGGATGTTGGATAGAACAGAAGATATGAATTATGGGGAGATATTACAAGATGTTTTTCCAAGTATTGTGAGCGACGAATATAGAAAAAGGGAAATTGAATTGCGTCAACTACTGTATTCAATTCGTGGAGATTATGTAGACATATTTGGTTATGATGATAATATCATTTTATCTTTATACCGATTAATGAAAAAATACTCTCCAACGCAGAGACTGGTACTAGAAGCAGTGAGGCGATCATCATGAGAATAAGAGATAAAGTGTATGAAGAAGACTGGGAACTAACTTCTCTGACAGCTCTAGGCTCTACTTTCATCGCAGGTGCCCATCATCTCTTTGGAGCTTTAGCCATTAGTTTGATTGTTATACAATCAGCTTTCAGTTTAAATATCTATATATTTGCAATTTGGCTGATGCTTGGAGTAGTAATATTAATGACAGATCTTTTCAAAGGAACTCAAATAAAACTGTCCTCTGAAGTTACTTTCGGACTCTTCTTCATATTTGGTACGATATTATCTCTTCTTCTAGCTGAACCAAACTCAATGTTTTTCCCAGCTACTTTGGGGAGAGTTGACATTATAATTTATCAATCCTTAGCTGGATTGTGTATAGGCCTACGTTTTCTGTCAACATTCTACTATATGGAATACTTCGAACAAGAGCATACATTTGTTAGAACAAAGGGTCAGTATACAAAAGATCAAGTGCAACAATATAAGGACAATTTGATAAAAACTGATTTTGAATATATATCTCCTGAAGGAATAAAAACATTGCAAAAATGGATTGTGCTACTTAGAAGGATGCTGTGGCCATTTTTGTTATTGATAATTTTCTCTGCCCTTGCTGCCCTTTATGCTTTAATGATTTTTTACCTCATACCTAAAGATTCACTTGCTGAATACATAATTCGTCCTTCATTGATCTTAGCAGCTATAATATATTCTGTTTTATTAATTAGAACTAATGCAATTCTACCCAAGATTGTAGATATAGATACACAAGCTGATCAACAACAAAAGAAAAATTCTGACACAGAAGCAACTGAAGATGAAATTGAAAATATCTTAATTGATAACACTACTTAAGAGCAGCTTTTTCTTTTAATTCATCTATTGTAGGCGCTCTTCCACACGAATGACTATTTTCAGGACAATATCCATAGAAATCGCAAAAAGCCCCAAGGTTTTTGAAGATTGCCGGGGCAACCTTTTTTACCTCCTCTAACATCCTCTCTGCTAATTCACGAATCTCCCACTGAGATTTTTCACAAATCCTTCTTACTAGTAAATCAATTAGTGAGTGGCCGTTCATAGAAACTATTAATTGTGTGGAAGTTGCGTTAGGTAAAATATATCTTGCATCTTCTTTTGTAATGCCATTATTAACCATTTCTTGATAAAGTTCATGGGTTTGATTTACTATTTCTTTGTATTTTTCTCCAAAAGATGATTTATTGATATCGTCTGGAATGATATATTCAAAATTTTCCGCATTAACATATCTCTGGGATTGCTGTGAGAAACTAGCTATTCTTTTTCTTACCAATTGATGAGATGTAACTCGGCTTATTCCTGAAACATAGAAAACAAAAACATTGTGTTCTATAATTGATAAATGCCCAGATTTTATTATTGCTTCAAGATAATCATCGGGTTTAAGAGAAGCTTTATCCTTTATCTCTTCGAAAACCTTCTCACTGGAATAACATATTAATCCGGCCATTTTTGCTATTAATTCTGCTTCTTCAGGGTAAGAAATTAATTTAACTTGGATAATGATCACCTTGGTTATTATTGAACTAGCCTTTAGATATTAGTGCTAAATGAAACTATTTTCAGCTTGTTTTTTAATGAATGTATGACATCCGTTTTTGAAGTTAACTTTAGCTGTTTGTATAATATAAATATATTATACTAGTAGAATAATTACCAAATTATAAGAAGCTAAAGGAATTGAAACTCAGAAAAACTATCCTTCTTTTTATATCTTAGAGAAATAATGTCATTACATATCACAAAAAGTTTTTGAATAAAGTGGTAGTATAACGTTAATAGGGTAACCATCTGGTGCACAGTACCTTCTACTAGCATGAGGAAAAACCATGTCTGAGAAACCAAAGAAAGTTAAACAATTAAAGAGTGGTAGTATACTGAAGACACGAGCTGCCGTCGTCCCCAAGCAGAGAAAACTGAAGAAAAAGCAAGATAAGTTTGCTGCAGAAATGATGGTAGAAAAAAAGATTAAGCCTGTAAATATTGTTTTCACTATTATTTTTGGTGCATCATTAGTAGCTACAATCGTAATGACATTTATTTTTAGTGATTTACAGATTCTAGGATTACCTGCCTTTGTAACCTCAACTTTGTTTTATGTAGCAATTGGAATAAACATATTTCTAGTGCTAACAGCGTTTGAAACATATAGAATTGAATTCAAACCTACAGCTTTGCGAATAATTGCTGCAATCTTTTTATACATACTCCTTCCTCTAATATCTTGGCCATTTATTTTGTTTAAATGGCATTCTAGACATAATATCTGGAGGATTCTTTTTACAAGTTTCACAATTTACATCCTTCTAATGTCATTCATGGGTCCATATTTGAGCATGTTAGACAAATATCGGGACTTACCTCCTGGAGTTATTGATGAACAACTTATTGATCCTGATTGGTTTAATGCTAATTTCCAAGGTTCAGCTCCTTTCTACATAGATGGTTTATTAGATCTCTTGGACGCTCTAGATTTTAATGATTCTTTGGGGAATCAAGAAGTAGCGGAAGTTTTCACGGATGGTTTGGATGGTGATTTAGGTAACTTCCTTTATAGATGGGAAGTTCATAATTATTACGATTCTACAACGTGGGAATTCATTTCAAACGACGCTGTAACCAATGATCTCCAAGATGTTTTGGATTATGGGCCACCAGATCCTACAGCTATTGGTATGGATATCAAACAGTTAGCTTATTCAGCCACTACAACAGTTACCAGTCCACTACTTACAACTTGGAGCTCATATAATTATCCTCATCTTAGTGAATATGGTACTGATGCCGGAAGCTCCAGCTCAGATTGGGATAATTACCTTTTTGATGAAAATGGTACTAATGTGGCTGTGGATGGTTCAACAGATATTGTTTACACACTAAGAGATCAATTATTGCTCCAATCTTCAGCTGAAATATTAGGTTTTGTTGGTACATATGACTATACTACTTATTTTGTTCAGGATGATACGCAGACTATTATTAATGATTGTACAGATGCGTACATTCCTGGATATGCTACTGATTCAGCTGTTGAAAGATTTCTACAAATTCCAACAAATTATGATACAACCTCTGCTGGCGTTGTAAACTTTGCAAATGATATTGATCTCGTCGCTACAGCTAACGGTTATAATTACTATGAACGTGCTGCTTACATAATTGACCAAATTCTACTTGATTTTGGAACCCCAACTGCTGACCAGACTGATAACGGGGGTAGGGATAGAGCACAACTTCTTGTTGAAGGATCAGATAGTTCAATCTCAGCTTTTCTTGCATTAACCATTATGACTATGCGTTTGAATGGAATCCCTGCAAGACCTGTTTTTGGATTTGCTATTGGTAGTCCTAATGGTGGAGACCCAAATAATAGAACATTAACATTTTCTAACCTTTATGGTTGGGTAGAAGCTCTTCTCCCAATAGATGAAGGTGGTGCTGACCCCGTTCACCGCTGGGGACAATTTCAAATAGGTCCTTATCCTAGCGGAGTAGATTTAGTCTATTGTGAAAATACTCTTTACACTTCTTACGATGTTGATGTATCTATGTATGAGTACCCAACTTATAATGCTCTCCCAACTCAAATAGTGGGAAGTGACGAAGTGTATATTCTTGATAACCTTCAGTATATTGTTAGAGCTGATGTTGATAGTGAAGGTTCCCCTGCAGTGGGAGCGATAGTTAATTTCAAGGCAGTAACTGTTGCAGATTATCAAACTTATCAAACTAATCCATCTCAACTACTTGCAATTGCTGATAATCTTGGCAGTGAAGTAACGAATGGAATCGGAAGAGCTGAGGTGTATCCTACTTTCAACAGCACGGCATATCCACTTTATAATCCATCAGACCCAGATAGTACGACGTATATTGTTTTCGCTTTCATTAGTTTCACTTCTTTGAATGCTACGGGTTTCATTATTCTACCTGAGGGATATTTGACGACGGTTTCGATGAATGCAACGTCACAGTACTTACCAAGTCCTGAGGATCCAGGGACATTTTATGATTATTATATTGTTCAAAGAGGGTTCACATATTCCTTAAGCACAACCCTATACGCAGAACCCGGGTTGATAACGCCTTTGACTGGAAGATATGTGTCCTATTATGTTTTAACGGCTGATGAGCTTCAACAGTTACAATTAGGTTTAATTGGTCCTGAAGATGTTACTAAAATTGGTGATGGTCTAACCAATGGTGGTGGAACATCAACTGTATATTCAAATGATGGAATAACAGATTATTTTGCCCTACCTGAAGATACCACGTATTTCTTAGTGGCAAATTATGGTCAGAATTACACATTTTCAATTATGTTACTAATCGATTTTCTACGATCTGATACAACGCTAAATGATACGTTTCTTGATGTTGGTGTCGATGGATTCTTCTTGTGGGAAGATTTTGATTTCTATCTTTATATGCAACCTCCCTTGGGTGCTCCAACAGCAATAGATGGTGAAGCAATAGAAGTATGGTTCATACAAGAATCAGATTATGAAGCGTATACAGGTGTTAAGGATGTGGCAACTTACAAATCTGAGCTAGCATCTACTTTGAACGCTTCTATTCCATATAACAAAATATTGTATAATGGAGTGACAGATGCAAGTGGTTTTATCAATACTTCAATAGTAGTTGATGCTAGAAACCATGGAGCGGGATCATTTGTCTTCTTAACTTTTTATCTAGATAGATGGAATGCATCTGCGTCTGTTTTCATTTCAACTCCTCCAGCAAGCTTTGCTGTAGCCATGAATCAGATTTACAGTGATCCTATACATGAAAGTATTAGTTTCTCTGTAGTAAGTATGATTAATATTGAGAATATATTATCATTATCAATAATCTTGCTGCAGACAGCTTACATTACTATTCAAATTGGTAACCAAGATTTTACTACAATTAAGGAGAGGTATTATCTATGAAGGGTATTAGAACAAAATTAACAGGAATGATTTTCTTTCTGATACTCATTATACAATTGTCAACAGTTGCTTTTGTACAAACTCAGAGTACATTACAAGAGCAGAACGACGAAATCAATTCTCTAACATATAGATTTGGACAAGGTTCCCATACAATTGTAGACAATATTAACGCACCTACTAGATATGAATATTTTCCTGAATTGGTAGACGAAACTATTCAACAAGAAGCATCTGAGAAACCAATTTATTCTCCAAGAACTAGTGATTTATCGATTCACGGTGTCGACACTGAAATCCAAACCATGCCAACAATATCGAAAAGTATAACGAATCCTACACCTAGTAGTTATGTTTTAAGGGATACTACAATAAGTGTAACAGGAGTTTTGCAGGGTATAATTCCTGGAGATTATTGGGATGGTGAAACTGTGTGGTTATTCTACAATGTTACTGAAAGTCAATTCATTATTAGCCCTGCTACATATGAAACACCTCAATACCAAGTTGGCAGTGGAATTACTACAGCAGCAGGTGTGTTTTCTATCGACTTAATTACTTCTGCACTTTCTATAGATGCCTTTTCTAAACTAGGTGAAATCACTCTTCTTGCATGGTTCTATGGTAATCCTGGTATGGGCAGAGGTGTGGGAAGTCCTGGCGACGTTAATGTTTTTTATTTTGGACAAATCAAAATGGAAGTTACTGTTGATGTCACTAATCCAAGTGCATCTTATTCATTTAACACTCGTGTTTTATTTGATAATGACACAGTGATAGATCCAACAGGAACTGATTATCATCTCTCTGTTGATTGGACACCTGCTGACTCTCACTTTAATGCTAATAGAACATTTTCTTCAAATCAAGATCTTTATACAAATACCGCTCCAGGACCTGCTGTTGAAACAGTAACATATGAAGCATATTATGATATCGATCAGTTGGGATATAATTTCTTCACAGATGAAGGCACTAGTGACATCCAAAATGATAGAACAATACATGAGGTAATTGTTGATGTTACAGAGAACCAAGTTGTAGTAGATGCATACTTTGTTGTTGGACCACTTAAAGTTAATACACCAACAGAAGTTATTGGTGGTACATATGTAACGGTTTATGCGAATCTTACTTCACAGGCTGGTCTGGAACCAGATTCAACTGTTAGATTAACAATTTCTGGAGCAGGAGAGGGAACGATTTATACTAATGATTATATAACTTCTAATCCTCAAGCTGAGATTCAAGATACATTCTATTTTGATGGGAACAATATCTCTGACGCTACAGATGTACTCATGTTTAATTTCTTAGTAGATCCAAATGGCGATGAGTTTGTTGGATCAACTCTAACACATGATAGTTTGGAGGGACAATTTGCTGTCAATATAACTAGGATTGATTTAGATTTAGATGATGCTATTAGATATTACACAACAGGTAATAGTATTGGCTATGATGTTGCTCTTTATGATGAGTATGGCAATCCAGCTCAATCATCTAGTTTCCAACTGAACTTCCCTGATTCAATTGTTCAACCATACTCTGTTGCAACAGGTTCAAGACACATTGATACTGTCATCCCAGATTATTCCACTAATGAAACACAAACAAAAACAATAACAGTTACCGCTCAAGCTGTTC
>JAUWPI010000174.1 GCA_030611665.1 Candidatus Heimdallarchaeota archaeon
GCATTGATGTTATTCTGGATGAGACAAGAGGAGAGCATATTTGCCGTAATTGTGGTACCGTTGTCGAAGAGAAATTAATTGATGATGGTCCTGAATGGAGGGCATTTACAGCTGAAGAAAGATCCAAAAGAAGCCGTGTTGGATCTCCTACAACAATTACCATCCATGATAAAGGTCTCTCCACCCAGATAGGTTGGGAGGATCGAGACGTGTATGGTAAGAAGCTTTCACCAAAAAGGAGAGCTCAAATTTATCGTCTCAGAAAGTGGCAGATTCGAACACGTGTTCATAGCTCTATTGATAGAAACTTAGCTTATGCTATGTCTGAATTAGATCGTCTTTCATCACAACTAGGTATTCCTAGAAGTGTTAATGAAACCGCAGCAAACATTTATCGTAAAGCAATTGAAAAGCGACTAATTCGTGGAAGATCAATCGAAGCTATGATAGGTGCAACAGCATACGCTGGAGCAAGAATTCGTCGTGTTCCCAGAACACTAGATGAAATTGCTCGTCATTCTCGTATTTCCAAAAAAGAACTTGGAAGATGTTATAGATTAATAATCAGGGAATTAGATATAAAAATTCCATTAGCTAATCCAACAGACTACATTGTTCGGTTCGCTGCTGAATTGCGTTTAAGTGGTAGAACTGCCAGAAAAGCAGTTGAACTTCTTAAAAGAGCTAAAGAGCACAACCTAACAGCTGGTAAAGACCCAACAGGATTAGCAGCTGCATCAATATATATTGCAGGTATAACTGAAGGAGAAAGACGAACACAAAGAGAGATAGCAGAAACAGCAACTGTAACTGAAGTTACCGTCAGAAATCGTTACAAGGAGCTAGTTCGCAAACTCAAAATAGAGGTAACAATTTAATCCTCTTCTATTTTTTATTTTATACAACTGCTTTAAAACTGTCATTTCTCCTTTTTCAAAGTATTTAATAATCATTTTTCTTTTGAAGACTTTAGATATAGATGACCGAAGAAAGATTAATGGATAAAATTATTGAAGTCTGCCTTAGAAGAGGATTCGTAAGTCCTGCTGCTGAAATCTATGGAGGAGTTGGAGGATTTTACGAGTATGGTCCATTAGGAACTTTGATGATGCAAAAGATAATTGATCTCTGGAGACAAATATTTGTCTTAGATGATGATAAAGTATACGAGATTGCTGGTTCGGTACTTCTGCCTGAGTCAGTATTTCAAGCCTCAGGACATCTGGAATCTTTTGAAGATCCACTAGTCCAATGTAAGAATTGTAAATCAATGTTCCGTGCAGATGAGATAATTTCAGATGCATCAAGTATAAAAGCTGAAGGTCTTCCATTAGAAGAATTAGACAAAATCATTGCAGATAATAATATTAAATGCCAAAAATGCCAAGGAGACCTTGATAAAGCCAAGCAATTCAATTTAATGTTCAAAGCTGAAATTGGTTCAACTGGTGGAACTACTGCATATCTTCGTCCCGAAACAGCTCAGAACATATTCATTAATTTCAAAAGATTAGCAGGTTTTATGAGAAATAAATTACCTTTTGGAATTGCCCAGGTTGGGTCATCTTTCAGAAATGAAATCTCTCCAAGAAACTTCCTTTTAAGGGTGAGAGAATTTCAACAAATGGAAATTGAAATGTTCTATGATCCTGCAAAGGAGAATGAGCACGAACATTACGAGGAAATACGAGAAATTGATATTAACATCGTAACTCGCGAAATGCAAGAAAAGGGATGGACTAAACCTTTGAAAATTACTATAGAAGAAGGATTGGAAAAGAAACTAATTCCAAACCAGTATATGGCTTTCTTCATGGCAATGGAAACAGAAATGTTAAAAGTTTTAGGGATACCTGAAAATGTCTTCTGGTTCAGACATATGCAAGACCATGAAGCACCTCACTATTCTGCTGGTAATTATGATCTTGAAGCAGACTTATCCATTGGTCATATGGAAATTATTGGAAATGCTCTGAGAACAGATTATGATTTGCAAAAACATGCTAAAGCTTCAGGAACTTCGTATGAGATAGTAGTGGATGATAAGAAAATCGTTCCTCATGTTGCTGAACCGTCTCTAGGTGTAGGAAGAATACTATATACAATACTTGAAAAGTGCTACCAAGATGATGGAAGAGGGTGGACATGGTTCAAGTTTCCTTCTACAATTGCTCCCTTAGAAGTAGCAGTTTTTCCGCTTATGAAAAAGGATGGCTTAGCTGAATTCGCCTATGATTTGCATCAAGATCTAAAAGATGCAGGATATCTATCATTCTATGATGTAAGTGGAAAGATAGGAAAGCGATATGCACGAGCTGATGAAATTGGAATACCCTATTGTGTTACAGTTGATTATGATTCCTTGAAGAAGGGGTCTGTAACTGTTCGAGATAGGGATACAATGAAGCAGATTCGCATTCCTGTAGAAGATCTGGAAGTAGTAATAGGAGAATTAAGTGAAGGAGAAGCTAAATTCGAAGAGTTTGGAGATTTTCTCCAATAAAATAGTACAAACAGAAAAGGATAAAAAGAAAGGAATAGGAGAAAAGAACGATGACTAAATATATCTGCCAACGTTGTAAAAATGAGATTACTCCAAGCGAATTAAGATTACTACCTGGAGTTAAGTGTCCAAAGTGCAGCAACAGGATTTTAATGAAACAACGAAGTCTTATCGCTAAACCTGTAAAAGCAAGATAGTTTACTTCAGAAACATTTCATCTAATTAGGTAACTGTTAGCACTAATTTTTTTAATCTGAACACAAAATTATGTGAAATTTCAGATATTTTCTAGCTTATTTAGTTTTATTATTAGAAATAATTAAAGTATGGTTAGTTTCTCTATTTTAAAGATATGAGGTTATGAAAAAGATAAAAGAGTCTGAAAAGAAATCCAGCAAAATTTATAATGTCAGAATTATCTGGTATAGGGAAGGACCTTGCCAAATGAAGATACTGATGTGGATTTTTCTAAATTAATAAAAGAGCTGAAATCTCCTTATTCTATGAAAATAATTGATGCTCTAGCAGCTTTAGGTGAATCAGGAGATGTGAGATCAATCGAACCAATAATCTCAGTATTAGAAAATTGTTCTATTTCTGGGGTAAGAGTAAGTGCAGTTCGTGCGTTGGGGAAATTTAAAGGTGCAAGAATAGATGAAACATTGAGAGAGGCACTCATAGATGAAGAATTCAGTGTTAGAAAGGCTACATTAAAAATGCTAGTACTAAATAAGAAAGCTTTTACACAATTTGAATCATTAGTTGGAGCACTTCATAATGAAGATGCGGATATTAGAAATTTTGTGGCAATAGTATCACTAGATGAGCTTAATGATTTTAGAGTTATTGAATCACTCATTAATCTGTTGGAAGATAAAACTGAAAGAGCCAAATTGCACCTAGAAGAAACATTAGATAAGATGAGAAATGATAAGCGTTTATTAGATTTTCTAATTGAGAAATTAAAGAAGGGTAACAGTGAAGTAATATTAAGTGCGATTAAAATATTAGGTTTCATTGGAGATAAGGGTGCAATTGAACCATTGAAGACTTTAGTCAATCACAAAAACAAAAAAATACGAGAAATTGTTTCTCTACTCATAGAGAAACCCGAATTTCTTGAGCAATTACAATCAAAAGATCGTTATAAAAAAAGGGAGGCAGCTGAAGCTCTAGCACAGATGGGAGATAGAAGAGGGACCGAAGTATTGCTGGAAATATTCCAAGAAAGCATATATGAAGTAGTTTTTTCAAATGCATCTGATCAATTCAAATTTTTGATTAACATAGGGAAAAAAGAGCAAGCTATGGAGATTATACTTAGAGCATTGAAACTGAGTGACTTTGACGACTATGAGGTTGATGAAACGTTAATTGATTTGATTATCTTATCTCAAGATATTGATGCTCTAATATTTTCAATAAATTACTTTGGTACTTATCATGATTCTCTTGATCAACATATAATTGATGCTATATTAGCTCTGGATAATAGACGACAAGCTATCCCCTCCCTCAATAATTTTTTAGCTTGTGATGACTGGAAGATACAAATTCCTGTATTACGAGCGTTAGGAAAAATGCGCGATGCAAGTTCTATAAAACCGATAACTGAACTCTTTTTTGGTTCTCATAGTAAGGTCAGAGAAGCTGCTAGAGGAGTGATACAACAATATATGAAATATGACAGCATGGAACTTACATTTATTGAAATGTTAAAAGAAAAGAATCAACAAAAGCGATTTAACGCCGCTATAATTTTAGGGTCTGCTGGGGATAAAAGAGCTATTCCTCACCTTAGAACATTTATAAAAGATACTAGAGGAAACAGAAATTTGATTGCTATAGAAGCCTTAGAAAATCTAGAAGCACTATCTGACGATGATATTTGTATTTTTCTTGAAACTAACAATACGGAACAGATGAATTTAGCGGGTTATATTGAATTGATGGCAAAAGTAATGTCTAAGTATGAAGAGCGAAAGGAATCTTCAACGGATGATTTGGTTAAACTTGCTTCTGATATGCAATCTCTTAAACCTGTACTAGGAGAAGAATTTCCAGATGAAAAAGAGAGGATTGAAGTAATCAAAATGTTTGCAAAAATGAAATCAGAGGAAGCACAAACTAATCTTCACGATTCAAAAGAAATGAGAAACGAATTATTAAATCTTCAAAATCAAGAAGAAGCTTGGGAAAAGACATTTGATGTGATAGAAAAGTTAGCACCTGAAATACAAGATGAATTTTATATCCATATCTATACTGAGTGTTGGTCATCTCTTAAAGAAGTTTACAAGAAATATGGCGATTTATGTGTTGAACCGATGATAGAAGCTTTGATGAATACTTATGATGACAGTTATCACAACTTAAAAGGATCTTTAATATATTCTTTAGGGGAAACGGGGGATAAGCGAGCTATCGAACCCTTAAAAACTATCTTGTGGCATTTCTCTCCGTCTCCAAGTTTGAGCCAGTATGCTGAATCAGCTTTAATTAAATTGGGTGAAAAACGAGTCGTTGTCGAAGAGCTACTAAACATATTAAAAACTAAACCAGTAAGATATCAACATTTGTCAGAAGTTATAGAAAGATTAGGGAATCTGGGGGATAGACGAGCAACTGTACCATTATTAGAATTGCTACCAAAGTCTAGCTTAGTAGGTGTGGAACATAGACGACTAAAAGATACCTTAGTAGGTGTGGAACATGTAATTACTAAAGCGTTAGGATGTTTGGGGGACATAAGAGCATACGATGCATTACTATCTCTATTAGAATCTGAAACGACACCTACTCATACAAGATTGGAATCTACTATAGCTTTAGGAAATTTGGGTGATGATCGAGCAATTAATTCAATACTCAAAGTATTTGCAGAAGTAAAAGAGAAATCTGAATTAGATCACTATCTCTACTTACCGAATAATCCAGTAAGAGCATTGATTCAACTAGGAGAAAAACAAGTAGTCAAACCTTTGTTAGCATTATTACAAAGTGATATATCAG
>JAUWPI010000170.1 GCA_030611665.1 Candidatus Heimdallarchaeota archaeon
ACATCTTCAAATGAATTTGATGGTATACTGGGTGGGGGAATATGGACACAAGAGTTAACAGAATTAGCTGGTGGTTTTGGTTCCGGTAAAACACAACTTTGCTTTCAATTATGTATAAACGTACAACTGCCCTTTGAAGAGGGAGGATTGGAAGGTAATGCCTTTTTTATTGACACCGAAAGAACATTTTCACCACGAAGAGTGGTTGAAATGGCATCTTACAGAGAATTAGATGTTGAAGAAATACTGAACAATATTTACATCAGTTCGGCAGTTAATACTCACCATTTATTTAGCATTGTAGATCAATTAGATGAAATCATACCAGAGAAAAATGTCAAATTGCTTATCATTGATTCTTTAGCTTCACATTTTCGCTCCGAATTTATAGGTAAAGGAAAACTTGTTGAGAGACAACAAAAACTCATGCAAATTGCAGAACAGCTGATTATGATTGCTGTAAAGCATGATCTTGCAATTGTAGTAACTAACCAAATCATTGCTAATGTTGAAGAATTCTTATTTGGAAGCCCAGAAGAACCTGCCTTAGGATTTGCTTGGGCTCATCGACCTCAGCAAAGAATATTTCTAAAAAAATCAAGAGGTAGTTCAAGAATTGCTAGATTGTTTGATAGTTCAAGAATGCCTGAAAGAGAAGCATTATTTTATGTAACCGAAAGTGGTATCACTGATGCGCCTTACTCTACAGAACTATTTGAGTAGAATGTGAAGTGAAATTAACATAGTTATTGAAATTACTCTTTTTTGAAAAATGGAGAATTTACGATTACTCAGCTGTAGGTTTATCAATAACAGCAGAATAAACACTTGTTCTTCTTGATTTACTGATGAGTTTGATAATGTTATTTGTTTCAGCTTCTCTCAGAATTTTTTTTGCAACACTAACTCTGATATTGAATTTATCTGCAAGGTATGCTGGTGTTACTCCCTTTGCCCTAGGTAGTTCTCCATCAATCTTTTTCCTTGTCTCTTCATCTGGAGTAAGATCGCGGATGACAGGGGTAAATTCGAACACTAAACCAAATTTTTTCTTCTTTCTTATTACTTTCTTCTCGCGTAGTGACATCGCTCTCGAACTCTGGTTTTTCCACTGATTTTTAAGTTATTCTATTGAAAGGTTTTTCACTAACCGCAATCTTCATAATTTCCTCTCCTAAAACGCCATATGGATAAATTGGAATTGTTACTTAATACGTTCAAAGGGAGGAATACTGATTATCCTTTGTTCAGTTTATGGAAGCATTTTCCACATGATGACAGACACCCTGAGAGATTAGCTGATGCTCACATAAAGTTCTATGAACATCATCAATTCGATTTGATGAAAATATCTCCCCATGGCAGATATCCCGTAGTGGATTATGGATGTAAAGTAGCAAAAGAATATGACCCAGTTACTGGTAGCACCAGCTGTGAAGAGTGTACAATACACAGCATTGAGGACTGGGGAGCACTAGAACAAGTAAATGTAAATGACGGGGAATTTGGTGATCAAGTAAAAGTAGTCAAGATACTAGGAAAGAAACTAGAAGAGTTACCTAAAATGATGACCATTTTTTCTCCGTTGATGGTTGCTTCCAAAATGGATAATAATCTTGTTACTCATATACGAGAGGATAAGGTAAAATTGAGGGAAGCATTCTTTGTGATATACAAAGATTTGCTAGAATTTGCTAAATCATCAATAGATGCTGGTGCAAATGGATTATTCATTGCTTCACAACATTTCCGAAAAACAGATTTAACTTGGGAAGAAGTAGAGAAATTCGAGATTTTCTTTATCAAGAAATTGATACAAGAAATTAGAAAGAAATCAGATTTCAATGTAATACATATTCATGGACAAGATATCAATTTCAATAAAGTTGTAGAAAGAATTGATGTTGATGGTCTTAATTGGCATGATCAGTTAACATGGCCAACAATACCTGAGGCAGCAAATATTTTTTCGAAAGGACTCTTAGCTGGTCTTGATGAAACTAAAAGTCTGGTAGATGGGAATGAAGAGAAAATAAAGAATAATATACTAGAAGCCATAGATATGTCAAAGAAGTATGATAATAGAGTTATAATCTCACCAGGTTGTGTAATTCCAATTACAGCAACAAATGAGTCAATAGAGATTGTCTCAAAAACCATACACAAATCAAGAAAGAGGGATTAAAAATGGCAAAAGAAGAGAAACAAACAGTCGATAAGAAAAAGGATGGGACGATTCTAAAAAAGCAATCAACAAGGTTTGGATGGAGAGATTTCATTCTTAACCTAGTTTTTAGTCTTATTATGATTGCAAGCATTGTTGTCTTTGTGTTTATTCAGCCCCCAGATGATGGAGATATAACGTCTTGGTTTGCATTAGTCCTCATTACAGTATTACCCCTGTTAATTTTTGGGAATCGAGTAGTAAGAGAATCAATTTATCAGTATGATTTCATCTCGATTAATGGAACTTCTATCAAATATCGTTCAACACCTCTTCTCTTTACTGGGATTAGAACAAAAAAAGACGAAGTTGATATACGCAGCATAAAGAAATTTGGTATATCTAAAATCCCTAGAAAATTCTCTTTGGATATGAGAAAGCACAAAAATAAAGCCATGCTAATACTTAATCTCAAAGATGGTAAAGAACACTTATTTGGAGAGTATTTCACTAATGAAGACTTAGTCGAGATATGTGTTTACATAAAGAAAATTTATCCAAAAGCTAAGCTAATAACCAATCTTGGGGAGGAATATCCAGAACTTGAGGAACTTCAGAAGAAAGTTGCAGCATCAAAGAAAATTAAGGAATTGGAAGATGATGGAGAACCTGAAGGTGTGGAAATTCGACGAAAGTAGGGGGGAAGTATAAACATTTGTTGTCTCCCTATCACCTTAAATGAAGAAAACATAAGGTTAAAACGACAGATCCAGGAAAATATTACGGGGGTTTTTATAGCAAAAAATAGGGGAAGGTATGATGACAAAGGTTCCTCGCGTGGAATGCATAGAAGTAAGGTTTCATCCCAATTTGAGTAAGATTTGTCATCAAGTAAAGAATCTCTATAATCGAGCAAATTATCTGATAAAAACTTCATTGAAACAAATAGGTAAAACTCTCTTCTATTACGATTTGAACAAGTTACTGATGCATGAAATGTGCTATAGTACAACTTCCTGCTCACACTGCACAACATACCCTAAAACTGCTATGTGGGAATTGGAAAGGATATTTCAATGCAATAAAGGGATGGAGAACAAACCCTCAAAACTTCTTCGCTATGCCCCAACCACCTCATTACAAAACTAAGAATGGGGAAGTAGTTGCCATCTTTACAAACCAACAAGTAAGAATAGCTAATGGATGGTTGATGTTTCCCAAGAAAGTGGGATACTATTACAAAACAAGACTATCAGATCACATAGAACTGCGTGAAGTGAGAATCATACCAAGAAGAGTAGGATACACATTAGAAATCGTCTATCGGAAAATGTTGCCTAAACTCAAGAAAAAGAGGATAAGAAAAGGAGGAGTCGATTTAGGGATGACCAACCTTGTTACCTTTGTGGATAACCTCGGAGGACAACCGATTGTAATCAAGGATGCAGGGAAAGGAATAAAATCAATAACACAATACTATCTGAAGAAACAGAAACAATTACAAATACAATATGCTCAGCAACAGAATAAGCAGTTGAATTGAAAGAACAGACTAAGATATGGTCAAGCGTACTATAAGCTTAAGGAAAAATGGCGCAGGAAGTTGAAAGACGCGATTCACAAACTCACTAGCTATCTAGTTGACATATGGGTAGAGCGAGGTCTCCACGAAGTAATCATCGGATATAACAAAATGTGGAAACAAGGACTACATTTCTGGAAGAAGGTTACTCAAATGTTTGTTACCATCCCTTTCATGCGTATTATCAGTATTCTAATGTATAAGGGGGCAGAGAGAGGAATAAAAGTAGAGACCACTCCTGAAGAATTCACCTCCAAGAGTAGTTTTCTAGATAATGAGTTCCCAAAACAACGGAGAAGATACAAAGGAAAAAGAATCAAAAGGGGGTTATTCCGTTCTGCTCATGGTCACTTGATTAATGCTGATGTCAATGCTGCTTACAATATCTTACTTAAAAGCGATCCGAAAGCACTGCCTAAACGCAGTGTGAACGGGGTAGGAGGATACGTGATGTATCCACTAAGAGTGAGTATAGAACAGCTAAAGTGAGCTGTACTATATGAGGACCTCTAAGAATCATGCTCAACATCCTTTGTTCAAGGCAATAGGAGAAAAAAACTCATCATCCTCACTTTTATTAATGATTTCCCTCATCCTTACTTTTATTAATGATTTCTCGTGATAATTATTTGATGACAACCAATCAATCAGCAACTTTTATGGCAACAAATAAGAATGTTGCAGTTCTTGACTTTGGTCTAACAGTACATAGAATCATAATTGTAGACCCAGCTCACCCAGAAGAACCATTGAGTTTTCAGAAGATTTATCTACCTTTAAGAACAAAAAAAGAAGAGTTGGAAGGTATTCTTAAAACATTATTACGTTCCTATTCCGATTACCATATTAGAAAATTCATTATTACTACTTCAAGTTCCTTTTATTCTTCGGCAAAAGAAACAATTGATTTTGTTATCCAATCTGTTACAAAATTCATCCAAAGCATGAATATACTATGTTATACCATAGATGGTGATTTTCTACCAATTGAAGAAGTAATAGAAACTCCTGAGAAAGTAGTATCAGCAGGATGGAAAGCACTAGGAGATGGTATTTGGGATCTGGTGGGAAAGGATGCCTTAATTGTTAACTTTTCCACACGAACAACCAGCTTCATACCAATAAAAGAAGGTAAAATCCTATCAAATTCATCTTCTGATCATGAAAGAATGAAACACAACGAATTATTGTATTATGGACTTCTTGAAACAAATGCAGCATTCATTAAACCAAAATTTGAATATAAAGGTGATGTATTCAATCTACCTTTTGAACCTCATGCAGTAACAGCAGATGTTTTTCTTATAACAAACGATTTACCCCAAACAGACTATATTATTGATACTCCTGATAAAAAAGCAAAATTCAAGGAAGATGCAATAAATAGGATTCAAAACATGTTATGTATAGTAGACGCATGTTTGGAAGAAGAAGATTTAGTCGAAATAGCAGAACAACTTAAATCTCATATGCTTGAAGAAATTAATACGAATATTAAAAGAAAGTTAGAAGAATACAATTTGAACAGAGTAATAATTACTGGTTCTGGATCAAATGTACTCTACCAATATTTAAAAAACAAGATGATATATGGTGAATTAATTCAAGCAACTGATATAATAAGATCAGCTGAAGTAAATCCAGCATATTGTATCGCTTATCTTTATGCAAAAAAGATGATTGTTGATGGCTGAAAGATCGGATCTTCGAAATAGAATCAATGTGATGTTGTTTCACTTTGACCAAAGGTTAGGACCTAGGTTACTCTTTAACGTTGCAGAAATACAAGATACAAGAATAACAGCTTCTTTAACCAGGCTTATGGATTTTAATTTTTTGGAAGAAATGAAAGCATTTGTTAATGCAATGGCCAATGTAGTTTACTCAAGTATGTTCTTTTCTATACCTAATCCGATGGCAAGAGGTGGAGTAGAACAATTTATGCTTTCGTTCGTAATCTTTGATCCAACAATTACAGAATATCTTACCATATCATCTCTTGAAGAAGAGATGAATAAAACACTCAGCAGATTGATTGTATTATCTGAAATGTTTATTGTTATAACTTATGC
>JAUWPI010000033.1 GCA_030611665.1 Candidatus Heimdallarchaeota archaeon
TGAGTTTTTTCGTTGCGAAGAATGAATATGCTGTAAGAGGATATCTGAAATGGAGTTTAGATTGCAATAAAAATTTGGGAGATAAGGAGAATTTTGAAAGGATACGTAAAAGAGCTACTGATTTATTTGATCCTGAAAGTATCCATCACAATTATTTCAAAACAATGATATTTAAACAAAAAGAACTAGTTGTAGAACCAACAGTAGAACCAAAAAAGGAAGAGATAGAGGAAATTTCTTTAGAAAATATTGAAAAGGAATTAGAATTTTAGGTGAAAAAAATGTCTGAAAAAGTATCTAAAGATCTGGATAAAATTAAAAGAGAAATTGAAAATTTAGAAGGTCAAGCAACCAATTTCAAAGAATCATTAGAAAACCTGCTTGAATTACAAAAATATTATCAAACAATGGCAACATTGATACAAAATAAGTTCATATCTTTGAATGAAAATGTTCGAACCCTGATTGATGATAATAAGATTAGTCTTGATAATAATGTTAAAGATGGATTGGAAAAAGATCGAACCTTACTAAATGAGTGGACAAAAACACAATCAAATACAGTATGCGGTAAATTGGAAGAAACCAAGAACATGTTAGTTTCGTTGCAAGATAACGTTCTTTCTACTTTGGAAAAAGGGAAAACTGAGTTTGATAAATATTCTATTAGTTTTGAAGAGAAAATTTCTACAATTCTAAGTTCTCATGAGCAAGATATTGACAGATTAGCTAATAGTCAAGTAAACACATTTAGAAAGGCAATTACAACAGTTAAGGAAGATGTTTCAGAAATAAGACAAAATAGTATAGCAACATTTGAGAAAAATGCTGAAGAAATCAAGAATCAACTCGAATCTAATATTAATATAACAGAAAACATAATGAAAGAGTCTATAGAACATCTTCGCTCTGAATATGGAGATAAACTTACAGAAAATATGGAAACAATTTTTGAGAGTTTTAATAGGATAAAAAGTGAGCTAGGGCAACTAGTGGAGAATGCTGTTAAGAGGATACAGACTGAGTTATCTGGAATTTCAGGAACAATGGATAAATATCTTATTGATGAAATTGCAAAGATTCAAGAGGTTTTAGCAGAATATGAACTAGGAATGATTGATGTTAATGAAGTTGCTCTTTCTAACTTCAATGAATCCAAAGCATCAATGATTAATATGTATGAACAATTAGTTAAACAACAAATAGAATCTCATGGAAATGAACTTGAAAACTTTCAAGAAAATTTCAATAAAAACGCTGATAACGAATTAGCATCATTTTCCAAACAATCAGATGAAATGAAAGAAGAGACCAAATCTATTATTGCAGCTGAAAAGAATGATATTAATCAAACGTTATCCGAAATTCAAACCATGGTAACAGAAGATGCTGATAAGACTAAAGAAAAAACTAAATCAGAAATTCTCCGAAAAATTACCTTGCTAGAAAAAGAAACCGAGAGGTTAAAAACTTCAATTACTGAAACCAGCTCTCAAATCACAACTAATCTTGAGGATGTTGAAAAAGCTAATTTAGCAAACATTGCATCCCAATCTTCCCAGATTAAAAGTCAAATTGCAGAGACACAGCAATCCATATTGACAGATTTAGACGTAGAAGCAAAAGAACATGTTAGAAGTGCAGAAGATGCAGAGAAAAGAAAACGCGATTTGATTAATAGAATTGAAAGGTTAGAAAGGAGTATAGAATCAATAAAAAGTGAACTTTAAAGTGTGATTAAAATGGAATCTACATTAGAAAAAATAGGTTTATCGCAAGATGAAATTCAAGTATATTCAACAGTAGTTCAATTTGGAACTAGAACCATTGGGCAGATCCAATCTTATTATAAACAGACCGCTGATGTTATTTCTTCAGCTTTGAGCAGTTTAGTTACTAAAGGATACGTAAAAGAAATCAAAGCTAGAAATACTGAGGGGACATCATATTTTATCCCCCTACCTCCACAAATTAAGCTGACTGAAGATGTATCCATGAGGCTTGAAAATGAGCTTAAAGCTTTGAGTGATGACGTGAAGAATGATTGGAATACTACCATGAAAACCTTTCGAGGACAATTATCTTCATTCCACAGTCAAATTACGGAATCAACTGACAATCATAACCAAGAGCTAGGTATTATTTCCAAGCAATTTCTTGATTCTGTTTCTGAGGTTGTAACAACAGGAAAGAGCGATGTTCAGGAAGCAATCTCAAAGATTAAAACAGATACAGGATCTATTACTACTACACATAGTGACAATCTGAAGAAGGCTATACAAAGAATCCAAGATAACATTTCTTCAACTTTTGATACAACAATTCATAGGGTTGGGGAACACCATGAGAGTTTTAAGACAAAGATTCAAGAGACTTATACAAATCTAGAAACCGAACATACTGCTAGAGCACAAGGACAGCTCGATGATATACTGGAAAAAGTTGAAGGAATAAAAACTAACATAGGCACACTTCTTGAGCAGTTTAATTCTAAAGCAGACGAAAAGAAATCCCTAATAGCTGATAATACTCGTGAAGTTAATAAGAAACTCATCAGTGATTCTAAATTAATCACCAAAGAATCAACGACAAAATCAATAGAAACAATAAACAAAATTGTTAGTGATTACCAAACTAATTTAGACAAATATCAGACTAAAGTCCAAGCTATTCTATCTTCGTTAAATGAAGAGCTGAAGAAGTTAGAAGATTTAACATCTAATAGAATTAAAGACGCAATTGAAAAAGCAAAGGATTCAGCTGTTGCTGTTTTACAGCAAAATGAAACGCAGTTCCAAGATCTTTTGAGCAAAATTAAGACTCTATCAGTCGAGAAGCTTGGAGAATTAATATCTCAAACTGAAATTAAGACCGCTGAGATGAAAAATAAGCTAGTTGGGAACCTGAATGATTACTTGAATGATTTCGAGAAGAATAGTGATAGTCTTTTAACTCTTCTTCAAGGGGGGATAAATGATGGTTTAACTCTTTTTGAGGATACTCTATCTAAATCCATTGTGAATGTAAGTGATCAAATCAAAACCTTCTTTGGAGAAATTATGGGTGAATTTGATGAGTTGAAATTAACTGTAAATGAAGATTTACAGAAAAGTCTCACTGATTTTGTTAATTTATCATCAAGTCAAAAAGAAGATATGAATAAGAAAATCAAGGAGTTAAATTCATTCTTATCAATTTTTATTCAAGAATCTGTTCAACAAAATAACACAAAACTGACTGATGTTACAACAGAGATAAATGCAGACGCAGATAAAGCTTTGGCTTCCGTAAAGAAAAAGGAGCAAGAATATCTCAAGACACTTGAGAAAGATGTTTTAACAAACCAAGAAACAATGCTGAACTTCTTATCCAATACAGTATCAACTTTTGAGCTTTCTTCCTCAGAATATGTTACTGATATCTGTTCAACTATTGATAATTATTCCAAAAAAATGAATGCTAGCAAGAAGCAGTTTACTACCACTCACACAGAGTTCAAAGAAAATTATCTTACCCATCTTAACGAACTTAAAACAACTGCTTTATCAGATATCAAAGAGAACATTGATATTAATACAAACACAGTAAATAATTTTATGGATACTAAAAATGAGGAAATCAAAACAAGACTTATATCATTTTCAGAAGACTTTGCTAAAAGAGGTAGAGACATTAGAGATGAAGTACCTAATTTAGTCCAAATAAATTATCAATCAAGCCTTGAAAGTATTCACGAACTTGATAATCAGTTTAAAGCCTCTGTGGCTAAATTGACTGAAATTAATGAAGCCTTCCAAGACTTGGACCAAAAGCAATTACAGAAGGTTTTTGGAAAAGAAGCTGGTCCCAGAATGGCTCATCTTATCGGAACCATGAATGCTGATATTAATAACTTGAAGTATAATACAGAAAGTAAAATTGACGAAGTTATTAAGACATTTACTAGCTCAATGGAGAGTCTTTCAACTGATATTTTTAATAAGATGAATACACGTATAGACGACCTCTCTCAATTGTCAGAATCAGAAATAAAAGAGATTGGCCAAAAAGTAGAGTCAGCTAAAGGTGAGATTACAAATCAACTTAAAGAATCATTCATTAGTATGAAGGAAAACATCAAAACTACTTTTACTACTTATGAGACTAGTTTTGCTGAATTGCAAGATACCAATACTCAAGCTCTTGGTAGTATTGTGGGCAAGGAACATGATTCAATAAACTCTTTGAAGAGTAAGGTTGAGGAAGCAACAACTAGTTTAACAAATAATATTAATGAAGTAACTGCTCCTGAAAAGGTTCAAGATTTGTATCAAGGGCACATTGATACATTGACAAAGAACTCTAATTTATTTGTTTCAAATGTAGTCAAACTAATTGATGACGAAAAAGAGAAAATTAGCACATCCAAGACTGCAATTCTTCGAACAATGAGTGATTCCGAACAGGAAATGAGTAAAAAGCTAAATAATACCTTCAAGGATTTAGAAAAAACAAACAAACTGATTACAGATAATGCAACCAACTCTTTCCAAGCAATTATCAACAAAACTGGAAAATATCTAGATGAAGTGATAAAAGCAGGAGAGACAATTACAGGTGAGGAAGAAGGAGAAGTAGAGAAAACAAAGATGCAACTCCACATTGAAGAAGGACTACAGGGATTGCTTTCATCTAAAGAAGAAATTTTCAGCACTATGCGAGTAAACAATAGTGAAGTCATGCAAAAACTACAAGAGACAATTAAAACAAACATTGATGATCACTCAGCAATTGTAAAAAGTGTATCTACTTCAATGGATAGCAACATGAAGATACTCCAGTCAGAGTTTGAAGGGGCAAAGAAAGCTCTGGATACAGATGTGTCTGTTACTCTAGATAAAGCTTCAGCAAGTTATAGCCAACAAACAGAGATAGTAGGCGAAGAAATTCAGAATTTTGTTGATCAAGAAGTGCAAGCTTTCGTAGAGAATTCAGAGGGCTTGTTATCAGACTTAAGTGTTTCACCAGAAAAAGCTTCATCGTTAGATAAAGCAATTAAGGAAGCCAAAACAGAACTTAATAAAATAACTGAAGTTTTTCCAGAGTGGTTAGATGGTGATAACGTTAAATATGCATCAGATCTTACTACAGCAATAAATGATTATCATAGTCAAGCACAAGCAATTCTAGATGAGTTGTACGAAGAAACTAAAAAAGATCTGGAAAAAGTCTATGATAACATTTCAAGTGAATATGATAAAAGCATAACTTCAGTTGAAGAAGCATTTGAGAAGGAAGGTAATGACTTCCAGTTAAATATTAGTCATCAAATCAACTCACTAGTATCAAATTCAGATTCCAATTCCTCAGCTTTGGTGACAAATATCCAAAGTACAAAAGATACGTTACTTGATGCTTCATCTTCAGTTCATGAGACAGTAGACACAGATCTTAAAGGTGTTGAACAAGCTGTTGAAGATATCTTTGAGTCATTTTATAGCGTCATTGTTGAAAAGATGGATAAAGCTTTAGAAAATTCGAAAGCTTCAACATCAACCAAAGACGAATATGCATCGAAATTGCAAATATTCAAAGAGGAATTCATCTCAAACTCTCTGAAGGAAATAGATAACGTGGATGTGAATATTACTGGTATTCTAAAATCAATACCATCAAAGATTGATATTGTTTTAGAAGCAACAGGAGAATCAATGAAATTACTTAGAAGCGTTCTCAGTCTAGGTAAGGGTGTCGAACCTGCCCCAATTGAAGACATCTGGCTAGTATATGGAAAAGAACAAACCTTTACAACGATGATGTCAACTCTAAGGAATACAAAATCCTCTGCTACAATAATCAGTCCTATTTTGAGCTGGATAGATGCTGAATTCTTAGATACTTATGGAAGGAAACTAGAAATTGTAACCAATACTACAGTGCATACTGAAGCTGATACTGCAATCTTAAACAAATTACTAGAGATGGGAAATGTCATAATGAAAGATGATCAACAATTAACTGCTTATATGGGTACAAGAGATGGTATTGAAGAAGGATTTCTTGGACATACTACAGCATCTGGAGAACCTGTTTTAATTGCAACATTCAATGAAGATCTGGTTAAAGAAATAACTAAAATTTATTATGAATTCAGAAGTAGACCACCAATTAGAAAATAGTTAATCTATTTTCATCTTCTTATTTAAAAAAATAAAAGGTAAAGGAATAGTATTTACCAATCGCTAACTTCATTACCTGCGTCGTCTTTGAAACTTCCGACTAAAATGAGAATCCAGTCTATAAATACTCCAATCCCACCAATACCAGCAGTTAAGAGCCATAGAATTCCTGTTCCAACCTTTCCTACATAGAAGCGATGAATTCCTAAATACCCTACAAAAGTACATAATAGGAAAGCGACAAGTCGACTTTTTTCAGATGCAATTAACTGAAACTACGATACATTTTTGACTAGTATAAAGTTTTCTCTGTTAAGTATCACGAAGACTTTTTGTTAAGCTTGCAGTAATCTATTATCTTTTTATGTGAAGAGTCTTCAAGTTATGTGATAAGGTGCTATTATTGTGGATTATGCAACCATGTCCTCTCCATAAAGAAGTTGACAACGAGACTTACTGCATTCTTGATGGTGAATTTGATGATGTTATACTAATTAACTTTCTACATTCATCAGATTTACAAAAAATTGACTTAAGTGAGTTTCAAAACCCATCATACTGCCTAAATTCTGTGATAGCAGATAAAGAAGATTTTATTTTTTGCCCTACAAAGAATAAAAGAATGAAGATTGGTGATATGTCTATACCTCGCAAGATTTACATGAACACTAGAGAAATTATCCTATTTATGGATCCTGAGGCGAAAAATTGCTCTGAATGTCTTTACAAAGCCATTATTGCAATGAAAAGAAGTGTAGAAGAGATGTAATTCATTATTTACTAGCTACATAAAGCGCAAGATCTACCATTCTATTTGAATACCCAGATTCATTATCATACCAAGCAACAATTTTCACTTGATTCTTCTTACACATTGTTAAAGGTAAGTCAACTATTGCAGAATGAGGATCTCCATTGAAATCTATTGAAACTAAAGGAAGAGTTGAAACAGCCACTATTCCTTTAAGATTCCCATTCGAAGCATTGGTGAAAATGTTATTTATTTCTTCAACGGAAGTATCTTTATTTAGAGTATAAATAGCATCAACTAATGAAACGTTCGGGGTGGGTACTCTAATAGATATTGCTTGTAATTTTCCATTTAAATGAGGTAAAACTTTACCTACTGCTGTAGCAGCTCCTGTTGAAGTGGGGATCATTGATAATACAGCAGAACGAGCTCTTCTCAAATCGCTGTGGGGAAGGTCTAACAATCTTTGATCTGTAGTATAGGAATGAATTGTTGTCATAAAACCTGATTCAATACCAAAATTATCATCTAACAATTTTGTAATAGGAGCATAACAATTTGTTGTGCAACTTGCATTCGACATCACCTTGTGTTCTGCAGGATTAAATTCATCTTCATTTACACCAAGAACGAATGTGGGTATAGGTGTGATTTTACCTTTATCAGGAGCAGAAATAATAACAAATTTAGCTCCTCCTTCCAAATGTTTTGAAGCCAATTCATAAGTCCTGAAAATACCTACACATTCGAAAACTATGTCAACTTCCCATTGCTTCCATGGAATGCTTGCAGGATCTCTTTCCTTTGAAATAGGTATCTCTTTATCATTTACAATAAGAGAGTTATCAGTAAAACTCACATCATGAGGGAAAGTTTTGTGAACACTATCATATTTTAGCAAATGAGCTAAGGTCTCTGAACTTGTAATGTCATTAATCCCTACAACCTCAATTTGTGAATTATCATAAGCTGCTCTAAAGATTCCCCTTCCTATTCTTCCAAAACCATTGATTCCAACTCTTAAAACCATATTAATCACCAGTATTGAAATCTATTGCAAAAACTAACATTTAAAATTTCCTACATCAATATGAAAAAAATAAATATGTAAAAAGAGAAAGGGAAAGAGAAATTTACCCCTCTTGTTTCGTTTTCTTCTCTTCTTGTTTTTTACTCTTTACTTCTACTCTTTGTTGCTTCTTTTCTTTTTTTCTCTTCTTATTTGATTCATATTCCTCATCTGACATAGTCGAAACACCATGAACAAAAGAGAAGAACCAGGTTGAGAATACACCTATTAATAGGAAAAGTATCAGTGAAGCGAACAATGCATATCTCATCACTTCTAACCCATCCCAACCATTTTCTAGATCGCCACCTTTGTATATGAAGTACTTACTTATACCCAGATATAAGGAGAAAATAGCAAATAGTAGAGTGAGAATAGACTGTATAAGAACATTGAGCCAGAAGAATTTTTTAGTTCTGTTTTCAATATATCTTTGACCAACCAAATGCTTCAAAACGACATCTTTACGCAAATAATCATGGAAACGTTTTGGTAAGAGAAAGACTTTCTTGAGGGCTTGTTTAATCCTTTCGAACAAGGTTGATCTTTTAGCGAAATTGTAAATAAGAATTCCCAATCCTGATAAAATGATTAAACCACCTAGTAAAACCGCTGCAGTTATCCAATCGTGACCTGTTAAAGCTAAAGTAATTGGAACAATAATTAAACCATAAAAGAAATCCACGAAAATTATTTGAAGTAACCACCAAATTCCTTCACCAATTACGACAAATATTTGACCTATAGCCTCCCAGAATTGATCATTGAGGAATAAATCAATAATGTCGTCAAATACTTGAAAATAGAACAGTAAGAAAACTACAGCAATACTCAAACTCATCGAAAAGAATAGAGATGGTATTAGAGAAAGGAAATTTTTATCTTCTTCAATCAATGTTTGTTCATTTCGGACTCGCAGGAATTTTATTGTTCTTACCATTAATACTCCTGTGTACCAGAATGGGAATAATATATACTTGAAAAATCCTTTAATTACCTTCCAAACACCTTTAAAGAATATTTTGACCCCATTCCAAATCTTTTCCCAAACCACATTATCACCGGAAGCTCTCTTTCTTGCTCTTTCCTTTTTTCTGAGCTCCTTTTTCTTTTCTCTAGCCTTTTTTCTTTCTTCTTTTGCTATGTTAGGTTCTTTAGGCATACAAGAAAATAATGTTGGTATCTCTTAAATATTTTTGCCTAAATCGTTGAATAGAAAGATTTTATAGACGTTTTGTATTCTAAATATATGGGAAGATTATCGTGCAGACAAAGAAAAAGATATTTGTAGGAATCGCGTTTGTAATTTTGCTAGCAACACTATCATTAAACAACAACAACTCGTTCGCTGAGTTTGAATTAGGTGTGGTCGAAGATCTTTCAGATTGGTTCGTGTCTTCGACCGTGGTGAATTTTAACGAAGATTTCAAGACCAACTTGTTGTTCTCTTTTGTGAATGAGAGTCTAGGTTTAGAAATAACTCCTTATTTAACACTTCAATCTCAAATTAACGTACCGCTGAATTTCACTGGATATCTCAATAAGGAAATTAAAGATGATGTTTCAACTTATGGAATTCAAATAGGAAGTAGTGTTGGTAATGTGTCACTAGGTGTTAATGGATCAATAGATCTTACAACATCATTAACAGAGGAAATCCATATAACTATTGAGGAAGGTTCTGCAGTGTCTATTGCTAACTTTGAAACAATAATTGGAGAAAATATAACCGTTCCGATCAACTTCTCACCAATAGTTGTAAACTTTGATGTGGCAGAAGTAGGAGGAGCATCACTATCTTTGGAACCAATTACTTATCTTAATGGATCGATCAGTTTATCCTCTCTAATAAATGGACAGGAACTAAACTGGATAACAGGAAATGAAATATATTTCAATGAACTCACAATTACAGAAGATCTAGGTATGTATAATATCTCGATTGAAGATATTTCAGTAAATTTTGAAGATGTACATTTAGTAACAAGTGGTATGAATGTCATACTTACACTGCATTCTATAATTGGAGATATTTCAGAAGATTTCTTTATTGATATGACAACTGTTGATTGGGGAGAAGCACAAGAAACTTTAGATTTCTTCATTATATTCTTGTTGAACAATGTTTTTGATTTAGATGATCAAGAAATAATGATTGGAATAGATAGAGTTTCATTTCCATGGTTCAGTATATTACCAATTCTTGCTTTATCAGCTATCATAGTTTATAGAAAGAAAAGAGGATAGCTTCAACTTTTTTCTTTTATCTGTTCATCTAAAATTTTAAAAACCAACTATTCTAGATTTGTTTGAAGTTATAAGTGATACTTATGTCAAAAGATGATGGTTCACAATCTAAATTCTATCTTGATTTAGATAATAAATGGACAGCTCACAATTATAAACCCATTCCTGTAGTTATTAAAAAAGCTAAGGGAATCTGGGTGTGGGATGTTGATGGTAAGAAATATATGGATTGTTTGAGTGCTTATTCAAGTCAAAATTTCGGACATGGAAATCCAAAATTGGTAAAAGCGCTGAAAAAACAATTGGATAAAGTCATCCTAACCTCACGAGCTTTTTGCAATGATGCAATGGGGAACAGCTGCAAAGAAACTATGTGAATTAACTGGGTATGAAACATTTTTACCCTTGAATACTGGAGCAGAAGCAGTTGAATCTGCATTGAAAATCGCTAGAAAATGGGGTTATGAGAAAAAAGGCGTTGCGAAAGACAAAGCAGAGATAATAGTGTGTGAGAATAACTTTCACGGTAGAACTATTACAATTGTTGGATTTTCAACAGACCCAGATGCTTACGAGGGATTTGGTCCCAAAACCCCTGGATTTACAGTTATACCTTATGGAGACGCTGAAGAACTAGAAAAAGCCATTACAAAGAATACAGTAGCATTCATGTTTGAACCAATTCAGGGAGAAGCAGGAGTACTTATACCACCTGAAGGTTATGTCAAGAAAGTACAGAAAATATGCAAAGAAAAAAACGTTATCCTGATAGCTGATGAAATCCAAACTGGTTTCTATAGGACTGGAGAACTTTTAGATTGTCAATATGAATCAGTAAAACCTGATATGACACTTGTTGCTAAAGCTGTAGGAGGAGGAGTTTTCCCAGTATCCGGTGTTTTATCTAGCTGGGAGATAATGGATGTTCTTACTCCTGGTTCACATGGAAGTACTTGGGGTGGAAACAGCGCTGGTATGGCCGTATTAGAGGCCGTATGTGATCTTCTAGTTGAGAACGATTTTTCACAAAAATCAAAAAATCTCGGTAAATTTTTCATGGATGGTCTCAAAGAAATTCAGAAAAAATACCCAGAGATAATTAAAGAAGTTCGTGGAAGAGGGTTGTTAATTGCTCTAGAACTTTCTGAGAAAGCTCGTCCTTATACTGAAGCATTAATGAAAAACTCACCAATTGGAGTATTAGCTAAAGAAACACATGAATTCTCAATACGTTTTGTTCCACCTTTGGTGATATCAAAGAAGGATCTTGAGTGGACTTTAAGCATTATAGACAAGGTTTTCGCTGCAATAAACTAAAACTTCCTTTTTTTGCTTTCTTTTAGAATCTACAATATGGCTCTTTGGACATTTTAATTATCTCTTCCTCATTCTGTAATATGATATATGCTCTCTCAATGCATGTAGTGAAAATTTTTCTTTCCGGTTCGCGATAAATTTTTACTTGATACATGGAACTGCTATGAGCGATAATCTCTCCGTATCTATGGATTAGTATACCACTCTCGCTAGATTCAGAATTTGGTAAAATCTTCTGTGTACCCATGATATAATTGACTAGTTTGGATATAAAAACCCAGAAAACAGAAAGTGATAACTTTCTGTATCAGAGTAACAAAAAGGATAATTGTCAAGGGAAGAGAGCAATATCCTCAAAGAGAATTATGAAAACTATTATCTGTACCAATATTATCATAATGCCTTCAAACGTGTCAAATTTCCCATCCTGGATGCACCGTTTGACAAACCATAAGACTCCTGCTATAGCTGACAATTGTAATAGGATAAATGGATGTAGAGTTACAACTGTTATTATTCCTAGAAAGCCAAATATGAGCAGTGCAGATTGTAGGATCCCACCCATAGCATTCCCTATTCCTACTTCAACTTCATCTTTTGCAGCTGATATGATAGCAATTCCGTGTTCTGGAATAGCTCCAGCAGCTCCTAATATAAATGCGGTTGTTATTATCTGTGAATTTGTCATACTATCAGTAACCGGAATTAACTGTTGAACACTCTCAGTTAATGTATGCCCACCAAAATAAATTCCAACAAAACCCAGAACTAAGAAAACTAATGTCATCGGAATATTGAGTTTTCCAGGATCTCCATGATCAAGTGTTTTTTCTTCATTTTCCTCTTCTTCTTTCGCTGAATTCAATGTTTGTTCTATTTCCTCTTTATCCTTAATTGACATTTTTTTGTTATTATCTTTCACAGCAACGATATATATCAGATAAAAGAGATAACTACCGGCAAGCATAGCGGCCACTGGTACTGTCAAGATAGCTTCTGTAAGTGCCCTACCAGAACCTAATAATTGGAAATATTCAGTGAAACCAAATACTACTGTCATTGTTAACGCAACTATAGCCCATCTTATTATTGGAGCCTCTTTCTTCTTTAAATCCTCAGGAACAGCTATTGAACCCTTCTTCTTAACTGTAGCAATTATAATTGCAATTCCTAGAATGATTGCGTTAAAACCTGCAGCAGATAGAACTGTGACAACTGCTGTTAGAACTTGAGGTTTAGGTTGCGTAATGAGTATAATGGCAATCACAGCCTCTGGAAGATTTGAAGCTAAACTCGAAAGGACCCCAGCAACATATTCTGACAAACCAACATATTTAGCACCACTGTTTAAACCTACAACAGCCCACTCCGAGGGACGAAAGGCTAGCCAAATACCTACGATAAAACCCATAATAACTAACCACAAATGATACTCTCCATGGAAAATAGCTTGAAGAATGAAAAATGCTGCAATTGCTAGTAATGCAATTAACGCTTCCCAAAAACTAATGTGGAAAGTTTTTTTGAATTTTATAACGAAACTCATATCGACACTATTGAAAAAGTCATATATAAAATATATGGAGTAGATTAATTCGATTGTGAACTTATTCCTTTTCTTCTTCCTTTAAGAGATGCTTTCTAAGAATCTTTCTGAATTCTTCAGATTCCAACCAACTTTCAGCTATTTGCTTTGTAATAACTTCGATTTTTTCTGCTTCTTCAATGATTACAGTAGAATGAAAACTATCTGCAAGTTCAGCAAAACCTATGATACTCATTAATGGGTTCCTTATCCTATCGACTAGTGCATCAAAATCTTGTATATTCTGTTCAATTCGAGTATAAGCTTCAGTTCGAATTTTTTCAGCTTCCCTTCTTTCTATTATGTCAGAAATAACACATACAATGGCATAAGGTATGTTCTCTTTATCCGATATGGTTGTAGCTCTCAGCTCTCCCGGATAACTGTCCCCATTTTTTTTCAAAAATTCTAATTCGATTGTTGCAGATTTTCCATCCTTTAGAGTTTTCTTGAAATTTGCAGCTGCCCTTTCTCTGTCCTCTGATTTAATCATATCTAGTGAGTTAATGCTAATTAATTCATCAGGATTTGTTGTACCATACATTTCTGCAATTTGTAGATTAGCAACTAAGATGTTGTTACCAATATCAGTAAGAATAACTCCATCAGGAGAAGTTTCTACAAGTTTTCTATACCTTTCTTCACTTTCCTGAATATCTCTCTCAGCCTTTTTACGTTCAGAAATATCTCTTCCAATAGTCAAAATAACTTCTTCATCCATGAAAAAGAAAAGATGTGAACTCAACTCTGTAGGTATTCTGATACCGTCTTTAGTAAGCAAACTGGTTTCAAAAGTACCTGAACCTTGAGCAATAATTTCTTTGATGATTTCTTCGTTTGCTTCCCTTTCTTCTGGCGCAGTAATATTAACAGATTTCAGAGTGAGGAGTTCTTCTTTTGAATAGTTCAATAATTTACATGCTATGTCATTGACTTCAATAAATTCTGTTGTAGTCCCAAGGTTTCTATCGACACGAGTAAGAAAGATACAATCGTTAGCATTATGGAATATCTGTCTAAACTTTTCTTCGCTTTCTTTCAGTTCCTTTTCAGCATTCTTTCTCTCTGTTATATCTCGGATGACCCCTTGAACAAATTGCTCCCCTCTAATTTCAAATAGGCTGGATGAAACCTCAGCAGGAAATATCGAACCATCTTTTCGCTTAAAGCTTATCTCAAATTTGACATAGCCTTCTCTTTGTATGACTTCAAACGCTTTCTTGGAATCTTCTTGCTCAGTTACTGGATGTAGTTGATGAATAGTTAAAAGCAGCATCTCTGATTTTGAATATCCGATTAGTTCTCTAACTCTGTAATTTACATCAATGATGTTCCCTTTAAGATTATGAAGAATAATCCCGTCGTTTGATCGATCAAAAGTTTGTCTGAATTTCTCTTCATTCTCTGTGAGTGCATCTACAGCTTTCTTTCTCTCTGTAATGTCTTCAATAATCCCCATAATTGATCTGGGTTTTTCATTCTTATCGAGCAATAGTGTAGCACTCAGTTCTACAGGAAAACTTGTTCCATCCTTCTTAATTGCATAAAACACTATGTTCCTGACTCTACCTGTTTTTATTGTTTCTTCAAGAGAATTTGATACAATCTCATAATCCTTTCGGGAAACGAAATCTATAGGTGTTAAACCAAGCATATCTTCTGTGGTCTGTATCCAAACATGGTGGCAGATAATTTATTAACAAACTGAAGTTTTCCTTCAAGGTTAAGAAGAATAATTGCATTTGATGATGTTTCAATTAGAGTTCTGTATTTCTCTTCACTCTCTTTAATTATCTCTTCTGCTTTTTTCCTATCAGTGATGTCACTTGCGATGGATAGGATTACCTGTTCGCCAGCAAGGTCAAATAAGTGCGATCTGACCTCTACTGGAATCTGCTTTTTGGTTCTACTAGTAATTACAGTTTCAAATGTCTGTTTTCCAGAACTTAGTACTTCCTCACCTAAATTGAAAGAAAAGAAGTGTTCTATTGTTCTATCTTCTTCTTCGTAACTAGTTAAGCCTAATAATTCCCCTCTAGAATAACCTACCCATTGGCAAGCAGTATTGTTAATCTCAATAAAATCACCAAGTTTAGTTCCATTTTCAATTTTGTTTATGAAAATAGCATCTTGTGCATTATGGAAAATTTGCCTGAATTTATCTTCACTTTCTTGTAGTTCTTCTTCTGCCTCTGTCCTATCTGTTATGTCTCTGGCAAATGTGAGTATTACCTTTTCCCCTTTTAAATAAAAAACATGTGATTCCATTTCAGCTAGACGTTCTTTTCCATCCTTAGTTAAAACAACTGAATCATAACTATGAGTTTCTTTTCTTAGAATGTTGCGAAGAATTCCTAAATGTTGAGATATAGACATTTGAGCTGTTATATCAGTTGAGCTTAGTTTCAGTAATTCTTCTCTTGTGTAACCAAGCCACTCACAAGCAACATCATTTACATCGATGAACTGGCTTGTGTTTTCATCTTCTTCAAGTTTTGTTAGAAATATAGCGTCGTTTGTCTTGTGAAAAATCTGACGGAATTTTTCTTCATTATCTTGTAGTTCTTCTTCTGCTTTTTTGCGTTCAGTGATATCTCTGGCTATGGATAAAACAGCTTTTTCTCCTCTTAAATGGAATAACGTTGAGTGCATCTCTACAGGAATTAGTTTGTTGTCCTTTGAAATTAGCGACATCTCAAATGATGATTCTCCTGAAGACATTAGCTCTTCAGAAATGTTTTTTTCTATCTCTATTGGAGCTCGACGACTTATATCTCTTGATGTCTTCCTCATCAATTCCTCTCGAGAGTAACCTGTCCACTGACATGCTAAATCATTTACTTCTATGAAGTTACCAAAATTTCCATCTTCATCAATCTTATGTATGAAAATAGCATCTACAACACCATGGAAAATATGTCTGTATCTCTCTTCATTTTCCATCAATTCGATTTCAGCTTTTTTACGCTCTGTAATCTCTCTAGTTAGTTCTGCCATCCCAATTAAAATACCATCATCACCATATACGGGAAATCCTCTGATAAACCATATTCTACCGTCAGGAGTTGTGACTTCTGCACTGCTTTCTTTTCCAGTTTCTTTTGCAACTAACACAGGGCATATGTCGCACGGTGATTTTCTATCGTGCCATAATTTGTAGCAATTTCTACCGACAATCTTATCTGCGCTGAGGTTTAATGAGTCCGTTGCAGCTTTGTTAGCCCACAATATGTTTAGATTAATATCGTGGAATATAACATGTTCAGAAAGAAAATCCAGAAATCTCGATTTTTTAAATTCCGAAGCGAGGATTAGTGTCTCTTTTTGCTTCTCTTCTGTAATATCTTGAGTATATATTATCTGACCTACCCTTTCTCCCTCTTTCACTATATCGTGATATTGATTTCTAATATATTTTCTTGTTCCATCCTTCCCAATGACCCAATATTCCAAGGTTTTCAAAGGAGTGCTGTTTTTTTCCGTTTCTTCAGAGATGTCTTCTAAGCTTTCAAGTTCCTTAGTAGAAGCAAATAGAAAAATGGAATTTTCCATTAATTCTTCAAGAGAATAGCCGAGAATCTTTGTGAGCTGTTTATTAATATAAACTATTTTACCGTTCTTGACTAAAGTAACACCTTCGCTAATGTGATCAAACAAATCTTTCATTTCATCACTTATCATGTTACCACTCTTTACCTCTACAGCAGTTTGAACCCGGAAACTTTATTCTACTTGCTTTTGGATTGTCTAAAGCAAATATTATGGATATAGTTTCCAATTAAACAAATTATTTTTTCAAATAATAAGATTGCCATAGTCCTAGCTGGAAATTGCATGCCAAAACAGATTCTCACTAAACCCGCTCATGTTTTTCATTAAATATGTAAATATCATCTGAGCGCACAATTATAGATATTGAATCTTTCTTAGAGAATCTCTTTTTTGTTTTTGTGACATAAAAAATCTGCTCTCCTCGATAGTTTAAAGTTAAGATTTGTTGATCTAGAACCTTTTCTACATCCTCAACGTTACACTCAAGTTTGAACATATCGTTGTCGATTGGTTTCTTCTGATCGAACTCTCTTATTGTTTCTGCTCTGAAACCAAGAGTGCCATTTTCAATACTTTTACTAAGAATGTGTTTAGATACTTTCTCAGATAGGATTTCTTCCTTATCTACTACAAGTTTACATTTATTCATCTCAACTATGAATGAAAGGAAGTTCATTGGGTAATTTCCTATGAATTGAGCTACAAATTTAGAAGAAGGGTCATAATATAGTTCATCTGGTGATCCTACTTGTGCTATCTTTCCATCATCTAGAAGTACTATCATATCCCCGAGGGCCATTGCCTCAGATTGATCATGGGTTACATA
Source organism: Candidatus Heimdallarchaeota archaeon (assembly GCA_030611665.1). Lineage (GTDB taxonomy): Archaea > Asgardarchaeota > Heimdallarchaeia > Heimdallarchaeales > Heimdallarchaeaceae > UBA460. The sequence goes on from JAUWPI010000033.1 coordinate 17,506, forward strand.
AATCATAGTTTTGTTAAGTAGCTCGTGCAGTTTTCTAATCCACATTCTCATTTCATATCGTAATCTTGCATCGATGTTGCTAAGAGGTTCATCAAAAAGAAAAACATTAGGATCACGAATAAGCTCTCTCCCTATGGCAACCCTCTGCTTTTCACCACCAGAAAGCTGTGAAGGATATTTGTCTTTATGTTCTTCTATGTGCAAAAGAGTAGAGATCTCATTAACTTTTTTTTCTATTTCTTCTCTTGAGTAAACATTGAACCTAAATAGTTTACCTTCCTTTTTGCTTTCCAAAGGAAATCTGAGATTTTCTATAACCGTCATATGAGGGAATAAAGGATAATTTTGGAAAACCATTGCCACATTTCTCTTATTCGCAGGTTTATCTGTAACATTTAAGTCGTTAAATAGAACATATCCTGAAGTTGGATATAATAATCCTGCGATGAGCCGTAATATTGTTGTTTTTCCACTTCCTGAAGGTCCTAGAATAATTGTAATTTTCCCTTCCGGAAATACTAAACTTGCATCTTTAAGAGCAATCTTTTTTCCATATTTCATTGTTAGTTTTTTAATTTCGATATTCAATTTATACATCTCCTCCTCTTAAAAAACCATCTGCACCTTTAAGCAGGTAATTTCTTAGAAGAATGAACATAATTATCATTGGTATCATCACCAATACTGAAGCTGCAGCAAACATACCCCATTCAGGAGAACCTGTCTCAATAGACCCTAGAAGTGTATACAGTTTTATTGGTAATGTATACTTCAGAGGTGATTGCAGCAGAACAAATGCTAATAGAAAACCGTTCCAAGCAGTGAGGAAATTGAGCAAGAAAGCAACCGCAATTGCTGGTCCTGCTAATGGGAACACAATCTTTCTTAGAACCCTTAACGTCGAATTTCCCATTAATAGAGCTGACTCATCCAACTCTTTTGGAATTGAATCCATGTATCCTTTAATTAACCATAATCCTAGAGGTATTGTATGCGTACTATAGGCTAAAATGACACCAATGTAAGTGTCAATTAAACCTAAATTGAACATGATAAGATAGAAAGGAATCAATGTTAATATTCCTGTAAACATTTTCATAATAAAAACACCCACCATTAGCTGCTTCTTTACTTTGAATCTGTATCTAGAAAATGCATAAGCTGCTAATACTGTTAATAATATGCAAAATGTTGCGGATCCTAAGGAAATTATTAGTGAATTTCCAAAGTGTAATAAAATATTTTCTTGTGTAAATAAGAGTTCAAAGTTGTTTAGTGTCGGATTGCTTGGGAAAATACTTGTTGGAACTACAGTGTTTGAAGGTGAAAATGCAATCCAGAATATGTTCCATATAGGAATAAATGCAATTAAGGAAATTGATAACAGAACCACTGAACTATTTATGGGTAAAGATAGAATTGAAGAAGCTCTCCTTACGAATTTATTCCTCTTCGGCTTGTTTAGTTGTTTTTGAAGATAATTGATTACAAAGACAATTGAAAGAAGTGCGTGAATGAATTTCCAACCTATAGGTTCCCATCCAAAGCCTAAACCTATCCAAATGATGGGTTGGAGAAAGACAGAAAACTTAGTTAAAGTTTGTGAGAAAATGGAAGAAAATATGATTAATATGGCTAATCCAAATATAATCCACATTAACCAGAAACCAGATTCCAGAATAAGGTTAGAAATGAGTAAAACAGAAGCTTGAACCACCAAAATGAGGTGGATTATATTTAAATCTGTAATTTTTGTATCTACCCATTGAAATGTTTTAATTGCTATTTTCCTAGAATCCTGAACTAGTCGTTGTAAATTTTTAAGAACAAAATGAGAACCGATTTTCTTTCGTGGAATATTTGCTATAATAAAAAATTCTACTGCAACAATAAAGATATTCCAGTTAAAAGCAAACCACATTTGGAACAAGAAGAATTGAGTTAAAGAGAAAATCAAATCCAAAGCAAGTAACAATTTAAGCACCGTTGAGCTCTGATTTGGTTTCCAAATGAATAATATGCCAAACATTGCAAAGAGTGATGCCATTATATAGGTAAGAACTGGATTCCAGTGGTATCCAAAGTATCTAAATCCTATAACACCTGATATTATGTATCCTATTGCTTGTACTATAAGAAAAGTTGGAATTGTAATTTTATAGTTTCTTTTCTTCTTTGGCTCTGATGGTTGAAAAGAACTTTCAGTTCCTTTTGACATTTTTATCCATACTAAAACAAAAAACAAGGTAAGAATACTCATAATGGTTGAATAAGCAGCAGCTATTCCTACATCTCTCCTCTGGTAAAACATATAAAACGTGAAAGTACTGAAAAGATCTGTTGCTCCAATAATCCCAGCTTCATTCGTACCGTAAGGTAATAAAGGATAACCACTCGTAAAGAGAAATGCCACATTAAAACTTCCAAAGGTCTTGATAATCTCAAGAATTATGGCAGGCAGAATAATTGGTTTTATGAGAGGTATAATTATCTTCCTAATACTTGTCCTTTCAGAGATTTGATCAACTTTAGCAATATCATTCAGTTCTTTTGGAATACTACTTAGACCTCCAAGAAACAACGTTGTTATAAGAGGGATAGAATCCCAAACTTCAACAAAACATGCTAGAAGAAGAGCAACATATGGTTGATTTATTAGATTCACATTTGTACCAAATAGCATGTTAAATAACGATTCTCCTCCGCTTCCTTGTATGAAAGTTCTCCACGATAAAATCTTGATATAGGTAGGGATAACCCACGGAAGATATAGAAGCAGATACCATACTTTCTTTCGTTTCACTTTGTAATGAATGATATATGCTAAAGCAAAACCCAGAAGTATCTTTAGAAAAATAATGATTGTACTCCAAACTAAAGTAGTTGTGAAAGCAATTGGTAATTGAGGATTATTAGTAATATGGATATAATTTTCTAACCAATTAAATTGTGGAACCTCTCCTCTTCTAAGATTATAGGACGTGAAGGATAGTACAATACCATATAGCATTGGATATACTTCTAGCAAAACAAGAGCAAAAAGAGCTGGGAAGATAAATACATATGCAACTCTATTGAAAGGAACATCCATCTTTGCTATAATTACAAAAATAATGATGAAAATCAGAATAATAGCTAGTATAGTTATAGTAGTCGCAGTTCTGGAATATTTCAGCGCTTCATCTACACTTAGAAGAGTGGTAAACTCCTCTGTTATCCAGAAAGATTCCTCCTCCTCTACCAGCAAAATACTATGTTCATTATTTATTACAATTGATGAATTTGTTGAGTATATTTGTATATGATAAGGAGTAGATGTTTTCAATCCATTTATCTTCACTTGGATTGTTTTTGTACTTGTGGGAACAATAAAATAAGTAAAATTTATTGATACTTCCTTCTGCGATGTAAAGATTTCACCATATGAATCTGTGTAGTTTACTAGGTTTACTTGATCAAAATAATCCAGAGACGTAGTTTGATTAATTTGTATAATTGACCAGGTTTGAGAAAGATTTAGTGAACTGTCGTAAATTTCTATCCGAAAACCACTAAACGAGTAATTTTCTTGAATGGTCCAGTTTAATATTACAAAACGATCACCGATTTCGACAATACGATGATTAGTTTCTTGAGCTGTTGCTAATCCAAGTTTTGTTTGTTCATTTTCACTTACACTCAAGCAAAGGGTAATTAAGATTAACAATACAGAAATTCTTAAGATAATATTCTTTTTCTTCCCTTGCACGTTAAGATACCTCTTTGTTCGAATTTATGCCTGCTTGTGCGTTATCAAGAGTAGTTTGTATATCCAAGTGATCAAGTAAAATGAACTGTAAAGCTGCTCTCATATAATCTGAATAGAAATTGTAGATGGGATCTAAGGGATGAAGTTGACTGAATTTTATCTGTTCCAGTTGTGTCATTATCCTTGGGTCATTTTTCACGATTGGTGAATTCAACAGTTCAACTAAAGTAGGAACCTTAAATTCTACCTCAACCATTTCTTCTTGAACCTCTTTAGAAGATAAGAAACTGATAACTTCATAACATGTATCAACATGTTCTGTATCTTTTGAAATTCCCCATCCTTTAATTTCAACCATTGGTGAAATTCTCTCTCCTGTAGATGAAATTGAAGGTAAAATCTGAACCCCATAGTTGACGCCCAATTCCTCAAGCATAGGTATATACCAACCTCCATAAATCAACATAGCACCTTTGTTAGTAATGAATGCTTGAGTAGCAGAACCACTGGTTTCATCATATTCAACAAGTCTAGAGTTGTACTTTAAATCATAAATGAATTCCATCGTATTATAAGACGCAGAGTCATTAACAATAATCATCTCATTCTGATAGAGTGGTCCATGACCAAAACCATATTGAAAAGCCGGCCACATATAAGGAGATAGTGTAGCCCATACAACACCATAAATTTGGTTCACTGAACGGTCTGTTAATGTGGTGGCAGCATCTAGAAATTCAATATCAGTCCAATTTGCAAGAGGATAGCTTACGTTTTGAGCATCAAATAAGTCCTTATTATAAAATAGAAGGATTGAATCATACCACATAGGTAGTCCCCAATACTCTCCTTTATATCCCAAACCACTAATTGCAGAGGGGAAAAACTTAGCTTCTATTTCGGGTGTTACAAGATTCGTTAAAGAGTGAATGTACCCTAACTGGGCTA
>JAUWPI010000007.1 GCA_030611665.1 Candidatus Heimdallarchaeota archaeon
GCTCTTAGATTTCTTCTTTCTTCGTAGAGTTTTCTTTCAGCAATTTCAATTTTCTGAACAGATTCTTTGTATCTTCCACCAAGAGCTGACAAGCTTATTTTTGATTTCTTCAAGGTATCTTCTTCTACTCTGAGACGTTTCTCTAGCTTAGCACGTAATTCTTTACCTTCTTTTGCTTTCATTTTCTTGCTTGCTATTTTCGCCTTGGTCTGTCTGAGACGTTCTCTAATAGCTAGAACTTCTTCATATTGTTTTACAAATTCCTCAATTTCTTCAGTAGGGATGAAAGCTTTTTCCTTCTCAGCTTCAGAAAGTCCTCCTACTCGTTTTGATGACCAACGAAGTCCAAGATAGATGGTAAAAATAATTCCCACCGCCATAAATTGCCAGAAGAATGTAATAACCATGTTAAAACCAGTGTAAGTATATTTTATGATTATTGACGCATTATCGCTTCCCGAAAAGTTTGTAAATTGTAACCCTACTACTCTTTTTGTTCCAAGTGCAACAAAATCAAAGACTTTACTATAGTCAATTATAAAATCTTGGTAAGGATCTGTATTTCCATACACAATTTCCTTATATACTGCTCCCTTAGGAAGAATGATTTCAAGATCTAGATTGTCTATGGTCCAATTCACAATTGAACTTGGAGAAAGTGTAAGTTTGTAGTTTGAGCTTCCTTGTTCTTTCTCTAGAATGCTCTCCATTGGAACGGTGTATACAATTGTAAATTCCATTTCTTCTCCATGGAAAAGAGGTTCTCTTGGAAAGATTAGCAAAGCTTGATGCCCATCAAATGTACTATCCCTTAAGTTGAACGCACCTTTTTCATAATAACCTGCTTCATTCACCTGATACTCTTGATTTAAGCTTCCTGTGTCATCGAACAAATCAATGACGGTAACGTTTTTTGGAAACACTAACGGGAATGCGTTTAAAGCATACAGTTTTGGAGAGAGAAAATCATAATTTTCAGGTCTTTCACCACCCAAAAAAATGATATTCTGTGTTTCGGTTATTTGCACTAATCCATAAGGATCAATTTCTACGACTCTATGAACTTCCGTTGCTTTAAACAACAGTGTGCTTGATTGTTGTTCTACATCAGCAGTACTTACTGAAGATATATGTACATTAAGAAGAAGATCGTCAGAATATGATTGACTATAGTTAAATGGTAATCTTGTGATGTTTGTCCATTCAAGAGTACCACTTGCTGCGTCATTGATAACGGTTATTCCTTCAGTATCATTTCCCGGAGATATTCGGAATTCTGCTGTATCTAAATAATTGTCACCACCTTGTTTTGAAACTTTGACAGACCCGTTAACAATTGGCATGTCATTAATAAGAGGATACAACAGTTCTTCATAATGAGTGACCTGTTCTCCTGCGTAAAGCTCAAATGTATACGGCAAAGAAAATTCAATATAAGAATTGATAAAATAAACGTCATTCTGGTGAATTTCTGTTTTGTTCGTGTTGAAGGGGATGACGAAAGTTGTATAGTTCAATAATTTGTTAAAGGTATATGTCCGAGTAGCGTTACCTTCTATTAGTGATTCAAAAGTGGCATTAGCAACACGGAAACTGGCATAAGATATTTTGTCAGTATGAATATTGGGTAATGTATAATTGAAATAGGTCAAATTTAGATTACCGATTACATCTAATTTAATACTATCCATGATTGAAAGTACACCAAAATTCTCTATGTTAATTGTTCTATTAAATGAAGCTGTTGCATTTAATCCATAGTCGATGACGCTGATATCATTATATCCTTCACTACTGTACACCATACCACTTGAGGTAAGGAGAGGTGTACTATTCACAATATTCGATAGATCTGCTTGAGGGTTCATTTCTGCAGAACCCTGTGTTGAACTCAACATAGCTGAAAACGATATGCTAACGATGACAAGTAATGTCAAAGTTAACATTGTACTTTTGTTTTTGTGCATTTATACTAACCTCGTCTAATCCGGTCCTTGTGCAGATGAGACGGAGCAATTTTAAATATTTTGGCTTATCAGACTTTTCATATTATAGGCAAATGTAATTCTCATCAGATTTAACTGATAATATGCTTCATGTTGATATTTTCTAGCAAAATAATTCTTTCAGTAATAAAAAACACCATTTTTGTGCATTTTACTTTTCATTCAGTAGGAAAATTTTTGTATTTTGTATCATTCAGCTATTTGTGTATTCTAAAAAAGTGACAGTTGAAGAAGTTGCAAAGACGATTGATCATACAAATTTGAAATCTTTTGCAACAAAAAATGAGATATCTAAGCTATGTGACGAGGCAATAAATTATGGTTTTGCCGCTGTCTGTGTAAATACTGCAAATGTTTCACACTGTTCCAAGATGTTAAAACAGTCTGATGTAGAGGTTGCTGCTGTTGTAGGTTTTCCTCTTGGTGTTTGCACATCCAAATCTAAATTCTATGAAACTCAAGAAGCAGTTGAGATTGGAGCAACAGAAATTGATATGGTTATGAATGTAGGGTTTTTCCGAGACGGAAATTTCTCTGCTGTAGCTGAGGATATTGAACTAGTGGTTAAAGCTGCTGATGGGGCAATTGTTAAGGTTATACTTGAAACAGGTTATCTTACAGACGAACAGATAGTTAAAGCTTGCCAGATTTCAAAGGATGCTGAAGCTCACTATGTGAAAACATCAACCGGTTTTGGTCCAATGGGAGCTTTCGTTGATCATGTTTCTCTTATGAGAAATGCAATCGGAAAAAACATGGGATTAAAAGCTGCAGGAGGAATTCGAAATGCTAAAACAGCTGTTAGAATGATTAATGCTGGTGCAGATAGATTAGGTGCAAGTGCAGGTATCATAATTGTCGACTCTCTCGCTAAAACCTTGGAAAATGGAGTATGGTTTAATTCAGAATCTGATACGCCTGAAGAAATTTATTCTTGGGGTGCTGCTGATTCAAAGAAACAACCCAAGGACATTTATGAGTATTATATAGCAAAAAACAAGTAATATAATTGAACTTGACAAAGATTAGGAGTAAATCTAAATGAAGCGGTTTGATGATAGAAAACTGAAACCAAAACTTACACCAATGATGCAACAATGGCAACAAATAAAGAATCAATACCCGGATTATGTATTATTCTTTAGAGCTGGTGACTTCTATGAATGTTTTAATGAAGATGCAAAAGTCGCTTCTGAGATTTTGAATATCACTCTAACAGCTCGTAATATTGGTGAAAAGAAGTTTCCTCTTGCTGGAGTGCCTTATCATGCCGTTGATGCATACATAGCAAAAATGGTACAATCAGGAAACAAAGTAGCGATTGTTGAACAGCTAGAAGACCCTAAGTTTGCTAAAAAAATAGTCAAGAGAGGGGTAGTTCAGCTAGTAACAAGAGGAACAATCACTTTACCAGAATCTCTTGGAAAAAGTAAAAATAATTACCTCGTTGCAATTAAAAGAGAACAAGGAATCTATGGATTAGCTGCACTTGATCTATCTACAGGTGAATTTCTAGTTACTGATTTTGAAGAAAAGGACGCTATTAATCTACTAGAAGTGGAATTAACAAGATTACAACCTTCAGAAATCCTCGTTGAAAGTGATTTATGGAAATCTCTGAATATTTACTCGGACACGCAACTATGCACAGTTACCTACAGAGATGATTTCTTCTTTGATTCTGAACAAGGAAAAGAAAACATTTGTCAACATTTCAATGTATTAAGCTTGGAAGGTTTCGGGATTGGTGATTATAATCCTTCCACTGGTTCAGCAGGAGCCATCTTAAGTTATATAAAAGAAACACAGATGAGAGAAAATTTTCTTAATATCACTAAAATCAGTCCCATTCTGAGTCATGACTACATGGTCTTGGATTCAAGTACTATTAGAAATCTTGAACTTATTGAAAATTTGCGTGACAGGACTGAGTATGGAACTCTTAGGCAAGTAATAAATAATACAAGAACATCTGCTGGTTCTCGATTATTAACTTCTTGGATTCTTCGCCCTAGTTTAAACCATTCTACAATTCAAACGAGAATCGATTCTACTGAAGAATTGTTTGAAGATAGCATTTTACGTGATGAAATCCGAGATATTTTGGGTAAAATGAATGATCTTGAAAGACTTATTAGCCGTATATGCTTGGGTAGAAGCAAGCCTCGCGATTTATTGGCACTTAGATATTCCTTAGAATTAATACCTACTCTCAAACAACTACTCTCTAAAACTAGTACTTCACTACTCCAAGAAACTAGGAAAAATCTTGACCCTGTTCAAAAAGCAGTAAAAACTATAGCTACCGGAATTGAAGACGAGGTTCCCCCAAGTATAAAAGATGGTGATGTAGTTAGAGAAGGGTACAATGATGAGTTAGATGATTTAAGGAAGATACAAAAAAGTGGGAAATCTTTTCTAACTTCATTGGAAGCTAGAGAGAAAGTTCAAACTGGTATAAAGACTCTCAAGGTTAGATTCAATAAAGTCTTTGGTTATTATATTGAGATACCTAAATCCGTTTCAGAAAATGTTCCTCCAGAATACGAACGGAAACAAACATTGGTTAATGCTGAAAGGTTCATCACTCCAGAATTAAAAGAATATGAGGAAAAAATACTAAATGCAGAAGAAAAGATACTAGTCTTAGAAGAACGATTATTTAATGAAATACTTGAAGAAATCAGCAAATATGCAACTGAAATTCAATTGGATGCATATAATTGTGCAGTTTTAGATGTGATAACTACCTTTGCACAAAATGCTGTTTACTATAATTACATCAAACCCGAAATAACTGATAGTGACATATTGGAAATCAAAGGAGGACGTCATCCAGTAGTTGAACAATTGCTCGAACGAACAACATTTATACCAAACGATACTATCCTCAAGAAAGATTCAGAGAGGATATTGATAATTACTGGTCCTAACATGGGTGGAAAATCTACCTTATTGAGACAAGTTGCTTTAATTGTTTTAATGGCTCAAATTGGAAGTTTTGTTCCAGCTACATCTGCGAAAATTGGTTTAGCTGACAGGATATTTACAAGAATTGGCGCTCACGATGTCATTGTTGAAAATAGATCTACATTCATGGTGGAAATGTATGAGTGTGCAAACATTCTAAATAATGCTACAGAAAGAAGTTTAGTTATCTTAGATGAGGTTGGCAGAGGAACTTCTACATATGATGGTGTTGCCATTGCTTGGTCAATAACTGAATATCTTCACAATAATATTGGTAAATTGGGACCAAGAACAATGTTTGCTACACACTATCATGAACTAATAGAATTGGAAGAGTTGTTTCCTAGAATCAAAAATTATCATGCTTCAGTTAAAAACGCTAATGGTGAAATTCACTTTTTATATAAAATTAAAGAGGGTGGTATAAGTGAAAGTTTTGGTGTTCACGTTGCTTCTCTAGCCGGATTACCACAGAAGGTTATAGAAGATGCTGATGAGATGCTCTCTATTTTACACAGACAAGAGACAAAAGAGAATGAGAAACTTGGTACCAAAAAAGTTACTAGTAGTAAACCTAAAGCCGAAGATAAGGCACTAATTGAAGAAGGCACGCAACTGATAAATGAAATCTCAAGTATCAATACCGATAGAATCACTCCTATAGAAGCTTTTAATTTATTGAACCAACTAGTAAAGAAAAGTAAGAAATATCTTGAAAAGGATAATCTATAACACAGGTATAAGTAACTTCCTTATAATAAAAAAGAATAGAATTTTGGTTGTTTGAAGAAAATGATTATTGAACTTGATACTCTCACAATAAATAAAATTGCTGCAGGAGAGGTTATAGAACGACCTGCTTCCGTTGTTAAAGAACTTGTAGAAAATTCAATTGATGCTGGAAGTACTCAAATCAAAGTTGTCCTTCAAGAAGGGGGGAAGAAACTCATTGAAGTTATAGATAATGGATCAGGAATGAACCATGATGACGCTTTGTTATCGATCAAACGTCATACAACGAGTAAGATTGCTAAAGCTGAAGATCTGTTTTCAATTGCAAGTTTAGGCTTTAGAGGCGAAGCTTTAGCCAGTATAGTGAGCGTTGCCCAAGTTGAAATTTTTACAAAAAGGGAAAAAGACGAGTTAGGAACTCATATTCATGTAGAAGGGGGTAAAATCCTTTTAGATAACAAAATCTCCTTAGCAGATGGAACCAAAATTGCTGTAAGGAATTTGTTTTATAATGTTCCTGTAAGAAGAAAGTTTCTAAAATCTGAAACAACTGAAATGAACCATATTACAGAATACCTCACAAAGCTAGCATTAGCCTTTCCAAAAATATCCTTTTCTCTAGTTCATAATAATCGTAGTGTGATAACTGCCCCTAAAGGAGATCTCATCTCTCAAATAAACTCCATTTTCGGTAAAAACATCGCAAAAGCTTGTATTCCTGTTTCTAAGACAGAAGAAGAATATACAGTTAAAGGTTTTATAACTAAACCAGAATTTTCTAGAAAATCAAGGGATTATCTCTATATCTTCGTTTTAAACCGACCTATAGTAAATAAAGTTATCACAGATGCGATACTTCGTGGATATGGTACAGCCCTACCACATGATAGGGCCCCCATAGTTTTTCTAAACATCAAGATTCCAAAGAACGAAATTGATGTTAATGTTCATCCTACAAAAAGAGAAGTTCGTTTTAGTAAAGAAGCAAAGTTATTTGGTCTAGTTGAACTTGCAGTAAAAGAATCTCTAGAAAAAAGCGGATTAGAGATATTTGAAAGGGTATCAGAACCAAAATACAAACCCACAATGCTAGATCAACATTCACCATCCAATGTCGCTCCTAAGAAGCAACCTTCCCAAATACGGTCATCACCATCTCCTTCTTTAGCACAAGATAAACTAGGATATAAGGTAGTGAAAACAAGAGATAAATCAATAGATCATTTCTTACCTCCCCCTCACAAAGGAGCTTCATACCAAAAACACGAGCATTCACAAAAAAAACTGATTAAAATACTTGGAATAATCAAGGATACTTACATTATCGCTGAGACGAATGAAGGTCTTCTTCTATGTGATCAACATGCCGCTCATGAGAAAATCAATTATTCTAAATATGTTGATCAAATTAAAAGAAAGAAAATTAATGTTCAAAGTTTACTTGCGCCAATTTCAGTTAGTATAAAACCTTCAGAATTAGAAGTTATAAATGGCCTTAAAACTAATTTGATGGAGTATGGTTTTGAATTAGAAATTTTTGGTAAAAATGAGATTCTAATTCGTTCAATACCTTCGATAATGGGTGTTGCTATTTCATATGGATTGGCAAAAGACTTAATTGATATATTCAAAGAAAATATAGACCAGATTAGCAATCAAGTAAAGCCTGAAGATTTAGATTTTATAAAAGATATAGTTTCTATTTTTGCTTGCCGAAGATCCATTAAAGCTGGTGACAAAATCGCAGTTAGTGAAGCAGAATCATTAATTGAGAATCTTTTAAAATTGGAAGAACCTTACACATGTCCTCATGGGCGTCCAACAATGGTTATTTTGAATCAGAAATATATCGAAGAAATATTCCAAAGAGATTACAAATCGTGAGCAAGGTGTTAATCAATTGTTAAATGAGAAAGAAAAGGAAAAATATAATCGTCAGCTCATTATTCCTGGTTTTGGTTCTGAAGGGCAACAAAAGCTTAAATCAAGCAAGGTGCTTGTAGTAGGATTAGGTGGTTTAGGCTCAGGTGTTCTTTACTACCTTGCAAGTGCTGGGATTGGTACGATAGGAATTATTGATAAGGACAATGTTGAGTTATCAAATCTTAACAGACAAATCTTACACAATGAAGACAATTTGAAGCAACCAAAAACGGATTCTGCTGGTGAGAAGATAAAAAAAATGAATATGAATATCAAAATCATACCTTATAATGAAGCATTGACTCAAGAAAATGCAAAAAGAATACTGTCTGGTTATGATTTTGTTGTTGAAGCTAGTGACAATTTTGAAACTAAATTTCTAGTTAATGATAATTGTGTAAAATTGGGAATTCCTTTTGTTATAGGCGGTGTTTTGCAATTTGAAGGACAACTAATGACAGTTCTTCCTGGGAAATCAGCGTGTTATCGGTGTATATTCAAAGAATTACCTGAAAAAGGAAGTTACCCAACAACAGACAAAGAAGGAATTATTGGTACAGTTGCAGGATTATTTGGAATAATTGAGGCAAATGAAACTATCAAGTATATTGTGTTTGAAGATTCAGAAAAACTTCTAGTTAACAAAATCCTCTATATTGAGTTAAAAAATAATAACTTTGAAGTTTACAGTATTCAAAGAGACGAAAACTGTATAGTTTGTTCAAAAAAATAATGTGAGAAATTAGTACAAATTTATTGGCTTAAAAAAATGGTTTAAAAGATGGAATAAGTGATAATATTTGAAATCAATGAAAAAGAACGTATCTGAACCTGAAGAACAAGAAGATTTGTTCAAATACACCCCTCTTCAACGTCTTCTTGGTCACCATTTATTGGATAAACAAAGTTTTACAAACATGCCCAAAGCATACATGATTGTAGCACCGATAATTATTTTAGCTCTTATTCTCGCATTAAACTCTGTTAATTTCACTATTTTATCCAGTAAAATGCAATTAGTTCCCGCTGATGAAAATATACTAGCTCTCTTTAAGGAAAGCATCTATTTTGGTGTTCTTCTTAGCATTGTCCCCCAAATCCTATTGTGGTCAGTAATTGTTCATGGTCTGATGGTCTTCTTAGGAGGGAAAGGAAAATTCCTGAAATCTCTCTCCATCTACTCTATAGCTCAAATACCAATTGCTCTAGGCTTAATTATCCTTACAATAGTTGCTAGTACTCAAACCCAATCTGTCATTTATCCATATGGATTCCCTCTAATGGGATACTACTTATTACAAAATAATACAGTTAACATGAGTTACGATATCTTTCAAATCTTCAACGTGTTCTCCGGTAATTACACTTTGGCAAGCAATATTATTGTTCCTATAACAAACTTATATGCAACGATAATTGCGGCTAGGGGCTTGAGTTCAGAACACAAAGCTCCTTTAATGATTTGTCTTTTTGTAACTGGTCTAGCATATGTAGCCACAATGATTTTCTACTTCATTGTATGATTTGTTTACGCTTTTCTCTCTTTTCATTTCTATTGATAATCTTTAAAGCATCATTGTGAAATTATAGTATAATGAAGAAAAAACTTGATGTAGCCGTAGTTGGTTGTGGTGCTGTTGCGGAATATTATCACTTACCTGTTTTACAAAGAATGCCAGAATACACTGTAAAATATCTTGTGGATTTAAGCAAAGAAAGAGCAGAATCAATCAAAAAACGTTTTCGGATGAGTTCTAAAACGGAAACGAAATTTGAGAAAGTTTTGAACGATGACCAACTCGATGCTGTAATGATTCTTACTCCACCTACACTTCATAAAGATCAAATATTCTTAGCAGCAGAGGCAAAAAAAGCAATTTTCTGCGAGAAACCACTGTCAATGAATGTTAATGAGGCTGTAGAAATTGTTGCCACGTGCAAAAAAAATAATGTTCCTATTCTCCCAGGTTATCAAATGCGTTTTGATGGAAAATATTCAAAAATTAAAGAACTCATAAAAAAGAAAATGTTTGGTGAAATTATAGGGGGACAAGGATTGCACTTTGCTAACGCATTTGAATGGCCAAGTGTTTCTAAGTTTCAAATAGATAGTCAGATGGGGGGAGGAGCACTATTCGAGATGATGCATTTTATAGATTTAGCAACCTGGTATTTTGGTAAAGCAATATTTATGACTGCGACATTATCTAAAAAGAAGAAGAAATCTCCTATAGATGACACTGCAAATTTACATATAATATTTGAAAATGATGTTTCTGTCTCATTAAGCATAGGTTGGAACACTATAACTGTAAATTCATTTACTGTTTTCGGAACAGAAGGATATTTACGAGCATTATCAGATTCAAAGAAAATGCAATACCATGCTAAAAATTTCCTAGCTCAACAACCTATTCTAATTAAGCCTAATCATACTATCTCACCTTTTCAAGATGAATTACTACATTTTTACAGAATTATTACTGAGAATAAAACCCCAATTGTAACACAACAAGAAATTATTCAAAACGCGAAAATAGTTGAATCAGCATATAGTGAAAAGAGTAAAAACAAGACCATTATGTTGGAGGATTAATATGCTTCCCCGAGTTATTGTGTCAAATATAACAAGTCCTAAAGATGTTAATAAGACCGTAAGTCAATCTTTTGATGCATTGTCGATCATATTTGATGATAATGATTTAGTAGCTATTAAACCCAATTTGTGCGACTTTAGACCTTCTCAACAAGGTGGAACTACTGATCCAAAAATAATTGAAGCAATTATTGTTTATATTCGAAAAAAATCATCATGCCTAATTGCTATTGTCGAAAGTGATCATGCTCTTGCTACAGCTGATGAGGAATTCCAAAGAATGAACTATAGTTACCTTGCAGACAAATATGAAAATGTAAGTTTAGTTAACTTAACAAATGATACTCAAATGCAGATAGAGGTTGATGGGTACTATTTCCCAGAATTAACAGTGGCGGAAACTTTGCTCAAAATGACCAAGTTCATCAATGTTGCAAAATTAAAAACACATACACAAACAAGAATAACTTGTATTTTGAAAAACCAATTTGGTCTAATATCTAGAAGATACAAGAAACGATACCATCCAGCTCTCAGTGAAGTTCTTCTTGATTTGATTGATTTATTTCCCCCAGATATCTCAGTTGTAGATGGACTGTATTCAATGGAAGGTGCTGGGCCTTCTGATGGAGATCTAAGAAAAACAAACCTTCTACTCTTTGGTGATGATCCTATTGCAACGGATGTTGTTGCAGCAAAAATCATGGGAATTAAACCGGGCAAAGTTCCAGTCTTGAGACTTGCTAAGAAGAAGAAAATTAGTCAATTAAAGCATGAAAAAATTGAAGTTCTCCCCAATTTTCACTTTAAACAAGCTCCCTGGTATTCTTTTGCAGCAAGACGTTTTGGTTTAAATTATCAGAAAAGAGCAGCAAAACGATTTAAGAAAAAGAAAGCTCATGCGAAATTCATCTCTGATGTAGCAGCAGGATTTATTGTTATTCAACAAGGTAAATATCCAACCTTACAATCAGGATTAATTGATCGAAAAATATTCTGGAGAGTTGTAAAGAGTATGATTAGACGACCATTTGTACTGTTTAGTCATAAATTGAAAGGCATTTGAATCTTACATAATATCCAAGAAACTTTTTTATGCTCTTGTATTTTATTGGATTCATGAGTGATGATAAGGACTATTTTGTCCATCCAACCGCATTTGTAGAAGATAATGTTATAATTGGTAAAGGAACAAAAATATGGCACCTTGGACAAGTTCGAACTGGAGCTAAACTCGGCAAAAACTGTGTTTTAGGTAAGTCTTCCTTCATTGATGTCAATGTCTCAATTGGTGATAATGTAAAAATACAAAACTTCGTTTCAGTCTATCAAGGGGTAATTATACAAGATGATGTGTTTGTAGGCCCACATGTTTGCTTTACTAATGATTATCTACCTAGAGCTAACTATCCTGATTGGGAATTAGTTGAAACTTTAGTGAAGAAAGGAGCATCACTCGGCGCGAATTCTACAATTATTTGTGGAATAACAATTGGAGAATATTCGATGATTGGTGCAGGTAGTATAGTAACCAAAAGTACTGATCCATTTGCTCTAGTTTTTGGAAATCCAGCGAAATTTAGAGGTTATGTTTGTTACTGTGGGAACGTTATCCAAAAAACAAATCAGATTTTACCGGTCGGTAGCACTTTACTATGTGAAAAATGCAAGAAGAAAATAGAAATTTAAAATTGTTTTGAACAGAAACATCTAGATAAAAATACATAACCTTCATCCATATTATAATGCTCTAAATATCCGGCATAAACCTTAAATAAGGAACATGATTGAGGGTACATCACTAAGTCATCTAGTATGATGCTGTGTTACAAATATATAAATTAGACAAAGCTCATAATAGAAAATGATTCAGATTTGAGGATTTGAAAACTAGGGGTTATCAAAATGAATTTAATATCAATCAGGCTTCCGAGCGAGTTCGTAGAAATACTTGATGAAATGGTTATGCAGGGAAGATATGCATCAAGATCAGAGGCAATAAGACTAGCATTACGTGATTTTTATAGAGAACATTATGCAGTGAAACAATCAACTGATTTTCGTTTTCCAAAAATGGAGTATTCATACAATAATGTTATTTTTGAAGATGACTAATCTATCTCCTCCTTTCTCTTTCTTTTACACTTTTTGAACTATAGTTAAACTTAACAGATAACTTGAGCAATAAACAACTACCAAATCTTTGTTGCTTTAATTAATTATATTTGCATAACTATAAAATGGAGATAAGAAATCTCATATTATCTACTTTAGAGTGTAAAAAGGTGTAAACTTGGAGAAAAAAAATAAACCTTCTGAAAACAATGAAAAGCTCAATCTTGTTTCTGATTCTGATTCTGATGAACGAGCTTTAAGCGATTTTCGTAAGAGATTTCAATCAGTTTACTCTTCAATTGAACCTACCATAAAAAATCGTATTCTCAGATACACTGTGTCCTTTATCCTTATTGCAATCGTCGTTTATTTCTACATTGTCTTTGAAAGCAACAGAGTAGAAGAAATTGTAAGAGTGTTTTTCTTTGATATGGCTTCCTATTTATTGGTTCCAATAGCTTTAGTATCAGCGTTTATTGCTATCCTTTATGTCTCTTGGGACGATAAGATTTTCAGAAGATTTCGTTCTCCTGGTCTTTATATGATTTTATTAACTGGGATATTTTACATTCTGATTTTTTCAGGAGTTGATGAGTACCTTTTTCAGATTTCTCTTGCTAAATGGTTAACACAAGCTACTGCTGTAATTATTGTTGCTCTTGTAAAATTGTTTGGTATGAATATTGTTAGCACAACTTGGAGTGCTGATGATGTAATAACAATCATACAATTTGAGGGACCAAATGGACTTTCATCTATTGGTATTGATGCAAGGTGTAGTGGAATACACTCACTTACAATTTTTGTCGCTATCTTCTTACTCATGCTGTTTGAATCCCGAAAAAGGTTGAAATGGAATTATAAGATTCCGATTATTATTCTCATAGGTATTATTGGAACTTATTTTGTTAACTTGTTACGAGTAACAATTATCTTTATTATAAATTATTATCACGGATGGGAAGTAGCTGAACCCATTCATAACTATCTTGGATATGTTTTCCTTATGATTTGGGTTCCGATTTTTTGGTTATTTATTCTTTCTTGGGGGGAAAAAAAGAAAAAACCAGAAACTAAAGATGAACTTTCTGAAACCGAGACCATTCCCTCTAGTGATGAAGAAAAGCAAGTTAAGAAACAGGAATCTATAAACAATCAGGAAAAAAACATAGAACCTGAAGATACAGGTAACAATGATTAATTATTTTCCTACAATTTTTCATATACTGCTTGAGTTAGCTTTGCTGTATTCTCCCACGTGTAGGTTTCTGCAACATTTCTGGAAATGATTCTTTTCTTCTCAAGTTTCTCTTTATTTTCGTATAATTCCACTATCTTTGCAGCAAAATCACTAATGGATCTTGGTGTTACAATTATACTATCTTTATCATCAAAAGTAATTGCTCCTTCAGAAGCAAGAATGGGTGTTTGACAAGACAGCGCTTCAAGAATTGTAAGACTCATCCCTTCATGACTTGAAGGTAGTAAAAATAAATCTAATGAGCTAAAAAATGAATTTTTCCTTTCAAGATCGGAGATGTAACCTAAGTTTATCACATTGTTTTGCAGTTGATATTTGTTCATTTGCTTAATCATCTCTTGTTTGGTATTTAGGTCATCACCCGCTAGAAGTAGTTTAATTCCCGGGACTTCCTTTTTAACCAAGCTCAAAATGGGCAATAACATTCTAGAGCCTTTAGAAGCTGTCATTCGAGCTAGAAATCCAAGAACGAACTCATCTTCCTTCTTTTCGTAAACATGTTTCTCAACTCTCTTGTGTATCTCCGAATTAACACCGTTTGGAACAACAGTTATTTTTTCTTTTTTCAAGGAATAATGACTCACTAAATCCTCTCTTATTGTATCACTAACTGCTATGAGGTGCTTAGCTCTGTGAAGTAGTTTCTTTTCTAGTCTTGTTAACCAAGGAAAGAAATATTGTACTCGTTTTTCCACCCAACTTAAAGATCGCTTGGGTTCTGCCTTAGCTCCCTCTTTTTCTCTATTGAAAGTTGTATGGACTGTTTCAATGACAGGAAATTTGTTATTAATACCTAATGAAGAAAGTAGGTTCATATTTCCATGGACTAAAGTAGGATTGATTTTGTTTACTTCATGCCTAGAATTCTTCCAATATTGACGCGAATAGAAAAATTTGGAGTTAGTGGTTTTGGTCAGAATCAAATTGGAAACACCTTCATGAACCTGAGATCTCGATTTATATCTATCTGCTGCAATAATATAGGGTTTCCATTTACCTATCTGTTCTATGCTGTTTGCCAGGTTTAAGCAGTATATCCAAGTTGCGCCCTTCTTGTATTCTTGAGTGAGGTAACAAACTGTTTTTTTATTCACTTTTTTTCACCTAATATAGTAAAGTTTCAATACCAACTATTGGCAATTCTGAGCATTTTTGATGGAATTTGGAATGGGTAGTGGCTTTGAAATCGCATTTATTAACATAAGTAAGAACTTTGTTCATCGTTTTTTCTAGTCTTAATGGTTCGTATACTGCATGAACATAGAAACAAACATATTTTGTTTCATTTTCAACATGATTGTAGAATCTGTTTTTGTATTCTGAAACTATATTATCTGTAGATTTACCCTCTATTATATGCTCCTCAATTGTAGGTTCAGTTACTGGGAACTGAGTAAGTTGTGATTTTTTCTCTTCTAATTGTAGAATAAAGGGTTCAGAATACTTGAAATCTGAGGAAAACTTGAATTTATTATTAATTAAAGTCTGAAAGTAGTGTTTGTTTACAGTGAAATTAGGAGCTGCATTTGCTATTGGTTTTTTCTTAAAAATACTTGTATATTCATTAATGAGTTTTGAAATTACATCTCTGGTTTTATCCTTTGAAAGATTTGGAAAATTTGAAGACCAACGCACATGGTTGTAGCCGTGTGGGTGGATTTCGGTATCGGAATCTTTGTCTATTCCCTGTAGAAATTTTCTCTCTTTGTCCCCAATATTTTTTGCAGGAAGTATAGTCCCTCTCAACAAACTTTTGAAGCTGTTTCTTTTCCATGGAGGAATTTTACTCACTATCCTTTCTTTTTTTCTTATTTTTCTGAAAAGGTTTCTACCCGTTTCATACTTTCCAAGACTAAGATAAACTGATAAGGGAACTTCATGCTTCTTGGAAATTTCGGGAACTTTTGGAATGCCTTTCTTTAATCCTTCAAAAGTATCGACATCTACTCTAAGGCAGAAATTTGTTTCGGAGTTCATCGTTATAAGCTCACAAATCTGTATGTTTTCTTTAATTAATTAATTTTCTAAAGCATTAAAATATATTTGTTCAATTTCCTTGGCTTTCTTTTTCCACGAGAAGTTGGATGTTACTTCATTAAAACCTAATTGTGCAACTCGTTCAGATTTTTCCTTATCTTTCAGTAACCCCAGAATTCCGTCAGCTAATTGTGAGGGGTTTTTTGATTTAACTAAAATACAATGCTCTCCCTTCTTTGTGATTTCCCTTATCCCTGGAATATCAGATGCAACAACAGGTTTTTTCATAGCCATTGCTTCAAGAACACTTATGCTTGATGCTTCGACGATGCTTGGAACTACAACTATATCTGCTCGAGATAAAAATGAAGGAATACTATCATTTGGAACCATCCCCACAAAATTCACGCTTTCTTCTAATCCTAAACTCTGAACTTCACGGTAAATATTGCTTTTTTCTGGTCCATCTCCAATAATGTATAATTTTGCTGAAGGATATTTTTCTATGATTTTCTTGAAACTTCTTGCCAAAAATATAACTCCATTTTTCACGACCAATCTCCTAGTTGTCATGATGATAGGTCCATCTTCTTCTGATATCACAGAATTCGGTTTGGTTTTATAATTGAATTTTTGAATATCTACTCCATTTAGGACAGTTACTACCTTCTTTGCATTTTTTGGTTTGCACCATTTTCTCACAATCTCTGCAAAATCAAAATCTGCATGTATCTGATAATCTACTTTGCTTGCAAGCAACGGTGCTAATCGTCTTTCCATCCCCTTGTAAAACCATGCTGTAAGAGGATTTCTGGTTAGTTCATTCCAGTACTTATAGTAAGACCCATGTATGGTATTTATTACCTTTGCTTTTCTTTTTTTACTCAAAAAGTATGCAGCTAGACCTGAAGAATATACATGGCCATGAAAAATGTCAGAGTTCTCAATTGAATCACGCACTTTCTTTCTAAGAAGTCTCGTTTTTAGCAGAAAGAAAAACTGCCGCGAGAAATTTAGTTGTTGAGGATCATATGCTTTGCTGATAAGTGAGAGATAATCTATTCTTTTTATGTTAACACCATCAATCATAGTATCTTTTTTTGAATTGGGTATGGCTCCTGTCAAATAAGTTACATTATGGCCCATCTTAACCAGTTCTTTTGAAAGATTGATAGCATGTAATTCTACTCCCCCTCCAATAACTCCCTCATCATTAGGTCCCAGTTCAAAGAGCATAGTAATGTTCAATACCATTTTTCTCACCTTTTAAAATGTGGATTAAAAATTTCTTTCAAAATACCTATACTCCACCATATATGCCCCTCTATAAACATAAAGGGTAGTAAATAGAGAAATGAGGGCTGCTTAAAGCGTATTGTCTGTACAATTGAAGCTATTAGAATTGTAAGTAAATAAGCTCCATAATACCCTATAACAATCCATCCACACCATAAGTTCACTAATAACAGAGACATAAGGAAGAGACCTGATATAAAATAAATGGGTGGTAGAAGGTGCCATATCTCTAACCCCGTTTTATGCAACTTGTAAAATTGTATTTTTCCTAATGCGTATTTCTTTGATTTATTGCGGAATGATTTATGACTTTGTGGACGTTGATGATACACAATTGCATCTGGGATAAACAAAATTGAATAACCTTTCTGAGTTAATCTAAAATTAATATCTGTGTCTTCAGCTGTAATTAATGATTCATTAAATGGTAGAACCTCATCTAAAGCTGTTCTCATATATGCAGCGTTGCATCCAGCAGCACTTTCAACAAATCGTTTGTCTTTGTTAAATATACTTTGAACTTGTTCAGACCATCTTCCACCTAAAAATGTATTATAAACTGCACTTACTGCTTTCCCAAAAACACTTTCATTAGGATATTCAATATTTGGTCCAGTAACGCATACAATCTTATCATCTTGAGTTTCCTCAAAAGCGTTAACTAGTTTTTCTAACCAATCTTCTTTAGCTATAACATCCGAGTCAGTAAAAGCCACAATCTCTCCTTGTGAAATCTCTAGGGCTTTGTTACAAGCTGCAGACCTAGATCCACCCTCCTCATATATAATTGTACAATTGAATTCTTTTGCAATATCAATTGATCCGTCAGTGGAGTGCCCGTCTGAAATGATGATTTCAAGAGGCCTAACGGTTTGTTTAACTATAGATTGTAGACACGCCCTAAGTGTTTTTGCGTTATTGTATGTAGGGATGATTACAGAGACAGTTTTCATTCGTATTAATCGTTAGATTTTATTGTTAATAATTCTTCCTTCAAGAAATGCTTTTTTTTGTAACCACCAGATTCACACATTACATTTTGATAATCAAACATAATCTCGGGTTTAGCAAGTAAATAATTATGAACAATTGTTTCAGCTCTCTGAAGTAATTCTTCTATTCCTTTTTTTTCTGTAAGAGGACAATACCATACATACCACCTTAGTCTATACTCCTTTTCTCCCTCAGGTTTGATTTTTACAAAAAGAGGAAATAGCTTACAATCAAGAGGGCGATGCTCATAAATGCAGCATAAACCCTTTTCTGAAAGAAAATAGCAATCAATTAGATTTTCCTTCTTACCAACGACTAGAATATTACTTTTCTCATTGATAGTTCTGAACCAGCTCTCTTTTTTTGTATTAGCTTGTATTCTGTTGAAATCTTCTTTCGTCAATGCCGGTGGTGTGCTGCGACAACATTTGCTTCCACATACTACACTACATATTTTCTCGTCAGAAGTATTTCCCATAGAATCAACCTATTTTTCTTATTACAAGTTTTTAACTAACTATCGGTTTCAAAACTGAAAGCTTCTTTCACCATGTCTTCAACATTGTCAGCCTTTTTGATAATTCTAACCTCACCCATTTGATCTAATTCGCATACAGCAGGACGAGGATATCCAAATTGTTCACTCATTGAGAGTGTATATGCACCACAATTGAGAATCACTATTTGATCTCCTTCATTGATCTGATAGTTTACAGATTCATTTGAAATCACATCGACGGGGAGACATAGAGGCCCCCCAATTCGACAGTATGGGCCCTTCCCTTTCATTTGACCAGGAACAGCTGTGTAATGTGAGTATCGCATTGGTATAAGTGAATTTGCCCCTACATCAATAAATGCCCATTTTCTTCCCCATGAGCTCTTTGTTCGCAAAACTTTAGCAATTGCCACAAAACTATCCTCTACTAAATATCTCCCTGGTTCAAGTATAACAGTTATGTCGTCAATATTTTCGACACTTGTTGCAATCTGTTCTGCATATCGATTTAAATCAAAATTATTCAAATCAAGCGTGCTTTTACTTGCAAGACCCCCACCAAGATTTAAGTGTTCTATCTCAATTCCATGTTTGTTCAATAATTCCTTGATGTAATTATTCATAAAAACTAATAATTCTTCATAAAATGAGTGAGAAATAAGGTTGGTCCCAACATGAACATGAACACCATTAGGTTCAAGATGAGGGCTGTTTTTAGCATATTTGTAAAGTTTTGTTGCTCTATTGTAATCTATCCCTAACTTACTATTCTTCTTGATTAGCAACTTCTTTTCTGTTTCCTCATTTAATAAAGGATGAATTCTAATTGTAATCTCTTGTTTCATCTCTTTAACTTTAGCAATAGTTTCTATAGTTTGAAGCTCATTCATAGATTCAACATTCAAATATTGAATCCCATTTGTCATGGTTAAATCCAATTCTTGCACTGTTTTTGCTGGTCCATTAAACACAATTTGATTAAAATTGAATCCTGCTTTTTCCGCTAATAACAATTCAAAAAGGGACATCGCTTCAGTATTCATGTTCAAAGATTTAGCTTGTAGAAGAACGCGACCTAAATAATTTGCCTTGATAGCATATGAGATGCGTGATTTGTTAATATGCTTACTCAAAGCTGATTTTAGTTGATAATAATTATGTTCGAAACGTTCAGGTAGATAAAGAAAGAAAGGCGTTGATATCTTTTCAGCTATCTCTAAAGACGATTTCTTGTTGATGTGAAGAAGATTTTCTTCATACTTAAGATACGGATAATGTTTGATTTTGTCTTCAATTTCCTTCATTTTATCACACTGATTTTTTCGATACAAGAGATATATGGTCTTTATTATTTGCTCTAATTACTAATGTCTTTTCTTTGAAATAGAAAAATTTTGCCCTCTAATTGAAAAATTATTAAAGTATTGTTTTCTAATCATATTGATGAAAAAATTAACTTTTCTTGAGCAATTACACGAAGTTACACAAAATGTAGCAATAAAAGAAGGATTCGTTGGTATTTTACGTACCTTTGCTGTTATTTCTCGTTTTCCTGAAGAACCAATGCGTAAAGTAGCTCAAGAAAGCAACTTACCAGTTCCAATATGTGTAGCCATACGAAATGAATTTGAGAAACTTGGTTGGGTATCGAAGGGAAAAAAGGGTGCTCATCTCACACAATTAGGACACGATGTTTTCAATTCTCTTGGTGGTTTTAATGAGGAGTTTAAATGCCTCAAATGCAGTGGATCTGGTATAACTATTCCTTACTCAAAGTTTCAGAAAGAACTGGAAGCGATGAAAAAATATTGTAATATGAGAGGTAAACCATTCACTCAATTGGATCAATCCTTCGCTACTCCAAGAACTAGTTTGGCCAGAATTCTCTATATGAGTCAAAATTATGATCTTGTTAGAAGAAACTTTGCCTTTTTAGGTGATAGTGATTTGACAAGTATCGCTTTAGCTATGTTTGCTAACAAATCGTCGAGAATTGTAGTTTTTGATGTGGATAAGCGATTAAAGGAGATCATAGAATCTGCTAACCAAGAGAATAGTGTCCAAATAGATTTTATTGAACATGATTTAAGAAAACCTATCCCAACAGAATATCAAAAGAAATTCGATTGTATTTCCACTGATCCACCATATACTATACACGGACTGAATTTATTTATTTCACGTGGTCTAACCCTGCTCTCAGACGAACAAAATGGAGTAGGATATCTTTCATTTGGTGTAAAACCCCCAAATGAAATCTTGGAATTGGAGAAAAGCTTAGTCCAGATGAATTGTGCAATAACCAACATAGTTCCAAACTTCAATCAATATATCGGAGCTCAGAAATTAGCTGGCATATCTACTTTATACAGATTCGAAATTGTTCACCCAGCTACACCGTTGATACAGGATGTGTTTGAATCCTCTATCTACACAGGAGATATTAATCCAACAATTCGCACTTATGAGTGTCTCAATTGTAAATCTAGTATTGATGTAGGGAATAATCAGTTATTTTCAACAATTGAAGAATTAAAAACTAAAGGATGCCCTCATTGCAATCATGAGTTTTTCTCTAAAATTAGCGAGAGAAAAATGGAATGATTTTAAAAGTACAACTTAGATATAAAGAAACAATGAGAATTTTAGATGATATTTATCTGATTCCAGGTTTTGTCAATTGTTATTTGATAGAGAGAGAACATCACTCTGTACTAATAGATACTGGAATGAGCAAAAAGGCAAAAAATGTGATTCATACAATTAAATCTTTTTGCGCGGATAAACCTCTTAAAGGCATAATAATAACTCATGCTCATCAAGACCATATGGCTGGATTAGAGACCCTAGGACAATTGTATGGTTCAACAGTTATAGCACATAAAGAGGAAAGAGATTACATAATGAAAATTAAAGAAATGCCAACAAAAGAGGGTTTTGCTGGAAAAACATTTTCTTTATTTAGTAAACTGTTTTTTTCATCTAGCTATACTGTTGATCAGATTGTCACTGATTACGAAGTAATCTATGGGTTGAAAGTTTTCTATCTGCCCGGTCACACACCAGGGAGTATAGCTTTGGAAGATGTAGGAAACCAAGCATTGTTCTGTAGCGATATATTAAACACTGATAAGAAGGGTACGAAATTGATACCTCCAAACAAGAGATATGCTCTAGATTATGAACAAGCTCTGAAATCTTCTATCAAATTACTTAGGGAATCAAAACCAAGTGTGATATTACCTGGCCATGGTGCTCCCCTTTTTGAACCAGAAGAAGCAATAAAAGAATATTTGAAAGAATATAGTTAGGTGAAAATGTGTCGCGAAAATCATTTTTCATTCCCGCAATAATCTTTGGACAACTACTTCTAGTGTTTCTAATACTATATTTCAACGTGGGGATGTACGGATTTGATGCGTACATACATTTACAGTATGTTGATTCTATTTTAGGAAATCAACACATAATCGAACTGGATATCGCAAAATCATATTACGATTTTATAGGTTTTCATGTGTTTGTATCAGCTTTATCAGCATTGACAGGATTAAAGCCAAGCGTTATCTTTGAATTTGTTAGTATAATGATCCCCATTTTAATCTTTGACTTTTCAATAATTGCCTTCATTCGTCATCTAGAAAAGAAAAAAAAGGGGTATTCTTCTCATGGTTTTAATCTCAAATATATTGCGCTGATACTTCTCTTCCCCTCAATCATAGGGATTCAGATGTTCTTGGGAAGACCTAATACTCTAGGAATAGGTTTGTTTAGTTTATGCTTATATCTGTATTTGTGCAAACAAGAGCGTTTACGAAGCCAGATTATCGCTGGTTTTTTAGCCATTGTAACTGTAAAAGTGCATCATTTATCAGCTATTTTTCTATTACCCGTAATTCTCTTTGCTAGTATTTTTCTCACTAAAAATCTGAAAACCATATTGTCTTTAGTTTATGCAATTCCTGCTGTGATAATTGTTGAAACCATATTAGATTCAAGAGAATTTGGTATTGTAAATTTTTATTTCTCAAGAAATGAAACTTATGAAATGTTGTATAACCTATTCATAAAAAATGAGTTTGTATTCTTGATTTTGTGGCTAATTGTGACACTCATTGGTTTTCTTCTCCGAACAAGAAAGACGGAGTTATCAAATTTTATAAAACGCTTTCTTGTAAAACCATTGTTCTCACTTTTTACAAAAAATGCTCAGATCAGTATTAAATCATTTTTCAGAAAGGCAAAATCTTCTATTACAAGAAAGAAGATTGTTACTAGCTTATTATTTTGTATTGTTGTGAGTATACTTACTGTAGAAATTGTTGGTTTGTTTAACTATACCGCAAACCTTGCTTCATGGTATATTACTGCAGAGTTGATAATTATCTTTTTATTAAGTGGGGTGGCTTTATTATTCCCAGATACAATAAAATCAGCTCTATTTGTACTAGGTTTTTGTTTCTATGGGTTAACCGTTATATTTTCTCTTGTCTTTAGTTCTACTGAACACGAACTTTCTTGGGTAGCACCTAGAACTTTTATTTTCACATTAATTTTTATCAGTATTCTAGCATTTCTAGCAATCTCTGATGTAATCGGTAAAGTAAAAAGAAAATTTTTACCAATATTTTTTATTCTATTAATTACAAACTCCTATTTCAGTATGACATATATGGGAGAACAGTATTTTCCTGGTTATAACCTAACCAGTTCTTATGAAAACATGACTTTTGCTTATAGTTTCAATGCTATTGCGAACGTTGGACCCACAACTACCAGCATGTCATTTTCAGTTTCCAAATATATTGATGGTATAAACATCTACGCATTACCTCTTTTACTTGATTCAAATTCTTCTCTTCAGACTAATGCGAACCGACTATTATTTTCTTGGTTGAAATATGTGGTTATAGGCTCTGTTATGGATCAGTGGCTAGGCACGCCACTTTATCTCTCCCAAGACGACATCAGCTATTACCTAGGAACGTTACGTTACTACAACTATGGTCCCTTCACTATCGCTCGACCTACGTTTAATTTGGTCATGTCTAATGGGCAAAATTATCTTCTCTACAATATTCGGGTGTAAAATATGGATAGTCTTAGAATAGTTCAAGTGACTCCTTTCTTTGGATCAAAGAGCTATGGTGGCACTGAAAGATATGTAAATTATTTATCTAAAGAGTTAGCAAGTAGAGGACATCATATTGATGTATTCACAACAAAAAAGTCAACTAAAGTACCATATCAAAGTTATTATGATAATATGACTGTCCATCGATTCTTCAGCCCCATGGATATATTTGGGATTAATCCCGCATGTATAATGTTGCATCAATTAATGAAAATTAAGAATATTGATGTTTTTCATGTACACTCTTACATCTATTTTACAACCATTCAAGCAGCAATCACGAAATTGTTCAGAAGGATGCCTCTTCTTTTACACATTCATGGTGGTGTAGGTAGACCTCCTTATAAAACAAGTTTTGTGAAAGAGTTTGCTAAGATGTTTTTTGATTATACTTTAGGGAGATTTGTTCTATCTCAGGCTGATATAATCGCTTCTGTTAGTCAATATGATAAAGAATTACTGAAGGATAGTTTACATTCCAGACCAGAAAGACTAATGTTAATAAATAATGCAATAGATACAAGTCTATTTCCTGAAGTGAAACCAGTTCAAAGCAAAAGCATGATTATCTCATACGTAGGCGATCTTGAACCTTGGAAAGGTATTTCTTACTATTCTCAAGTTATAGATAGTATTCTAAAACAAAGAAAAGAAATAAAATTCTGGTTCATAGGTCAAGGTTCATTATTCCCGATATTGAAGAAGAAATATGAAAATGAGAACAGAGTCAAGCTGTTCGGTTCAGTTAATCATACAGAAATTCCATCCTTGCTTGAGAAAACCAATTTTCTAATTCTACCTAGTTTCTGGGAGGGATCTCCCACTGTAATAATAGAAGCAATGGCAATGGGAATACCTGTCATAGGATCTGATATTGGTGATATCCCTCGATTACTAAATAACGGAAATGAAGGCACACTCTTTGAAGTTGGAAACACTCTATCACTTGAAAAAACAATTATTGATTGTGTAGATAGTTACGATTTATGTATAAAAAAAGCCTTGAAAGCAAAAAAGAGAATTAGAAATGAGTTTTCTTTTTTAAGTGTCACTAATCAGATTGAGAAACTATTCTATAAACTGGCAAATAAGTAACAGGTCAGTTTAAGCGATTTTAAATGTCAATTAACTTTTTAAATATAAAAGGGGCTAACAATTTAGTGGTTAAGTTGAGGGATAGCGAAATGCATCTCCCGAGTAGGGTTTGATTATATTGTTGGAAATCCACTTAGCGGAGACTATAAACCACCAATCAAAAAACTAGTTCTATTTTCAAATTTTTGGAGAAAAATCAATACATTAAAACATAATTTCTCTCTCATCGAACAAGTATTAATATACTACTTGTTATTTGGACAGAAGAATAAAAACTTAAATTTATCAGATGGAGTAATTCTCAATGAGTAAAGAAAAGTGGGTAGTAACAGCAGCTTGGCCTTATGTGAATACTGTTCCACATTTAGGAACAATGTTACAATTGCTGAGTGGTGATGTTATAACAAGATATCGAAAATTAAAGAAAGATGAAGTTGTATATGTTAGTGGTTCAGATGCCCATGGTACACCAATTGTAGTAGCAGCTGAAGCAGAAGGCATTTCTCCAAATGAGTTAGCGTTGAAATATCATCATAAAATAGTTAAGATTTTAGATGACTGGAATATTGATTTTGATAAGTATACAATAACAACAAACCCAACCCACATTTCATATGTACAAGAACTACATAAAAAAATCCATGAAAATGGATATTATGTTTTAGAAGAAACAGAACAATATTATTGCAATCACTGTAACAGATTCCTTCCAGATCGGTTTGTTGAAGGCACTTGTCCCCATTGTGGAGTAAAAGATGCAAGAGGAGATCAATGCACTAATCATGAATGTGAAAAGATGCTAAAACCTACAGATCTCATTGACCCATACTGCTCAACCTGTTCCAATACACCTGTTCTGAAAAAGACAAAACATTGGTACTTTGACTTACCAAGATTGGCGAGTGAACTCAAACAATTTGCTGAAAATAATCCTCATATTCCGCCGTTTGCCAAGCAAAAAGTCCTCAGTATGATTGAAGAAGGACTTATACAAAGACCTGTTTCAAGAGATTTATCTTGGGGGATATCAATAGCCCCTATCTTTGGAGAAGAATTCAATGACAAAGTCCTTTACGTTTGGTTTGAAAACGTTCTTGGATATGTTAGCACGGTTAAATTAATTGCTGAAGAACTTGGAAAACCTGAGATGTTTGAAGAATTTTGGCTTGACAAGAAAACAAAAACTGTTTTCTGTATTGGTAAAGATAACATCATTTTTCATGCTTTGTTATTCCCTGGTATGCTAATTGCATCTAAAGATTCGTACCCCTTACCTCATGCTATTGCAACAACAAACTTTTTGATGTTTAAGGAAGGACCGTTTTCAAAATCAAAAGGTATTGGCATTTGGGGGGACGAAGCAGTAGCAACACTACCTGCAGATTATTGGCGATATTATCTTATGATAAATAGACCCGAGCTCAAAGACTTTTATTTTGATTGGGGAGAATTCGCATCTACGGTGAACAATGATCTAAATGATGTAACAGGGAATTTTGTTCATAGGATAATTACTTTTATCTCTCAACATTTCGACGGAAAGATTCCTAAGAGAGGAGAGTTGAATAAAGAGGATAAGGATTTACTTTCTCAAATAGAGGGAAGCATTCAGAAGTATAAGGAAGCCATGGAAAACTTCAAACTGAAAGACGCTACTTTAATTGCGATAAATGTTGCTAGACTTGGGAACCAATACTTCTCAACAACCCAACCCTGGCATTTAATAAAAAATGATAAAGAAAGAACTGCTACTGTACTTAACCTCTCAGCTAAACTATCAGAGATTCTTTCCATTCTTCTATGGCCTATTATCCCAACTACATCTGAAAGTATTTGGGAATCTTTAGGATTTGAAGGACTTCCAGTTAGTAATGGAATCGATGTGATAGATTTAGCAATTACTAATGAAAATCAGATAGTTAAGAAATCCAAACCCGTATTTTACAAGATAAAGGGAGACGAGGTTAAGAAGAAACTAAAAGAAGTACGTAGTAAAACAAAAGTACAAAAGAAGGATGATAAAAAAATGAGCAAAATAAGCTATGATGAATTCAAGAATGTTGAACTGAAGATTGCAACAATAATAAGCGCCGAATCTCTAGAGAAAAGCCGAAATCTAATCAAATTACAGGTAGATTTAGGGGGGGAAAAAAGACAAATTCTGGCAGGGATCAAACAATATTATTCTCCAGAAAATCTCATTGGAAAGCAAATTGTGGTTGTTACCAATCTAAAACCAGCTACTTTGATGGGAGAAAAGTCTGAAGGCATGTTGCTTGCAGCTGATATTGATGGTGAACCCATAATATTGCATCCAGATAAAGACGTACCACCTGGAACAGGAGTAAAATAAAATCTCACTATTCTCCTCTTAGTTATTGTATTATCTCTGAAAATGCAATTAAGAGCACTTTCAGCGTTTGAGAATGAGTTTGTCACCATGTTTCTATGCTGAAGAAGTATATCAGCAAATTATGTGGAAACAGACAAGTATATTTCCCTAATATTACACTTCTTTTAAATAGAAAATGAAAAAGTAGACTAGGTGTAACATTATGAAATTAGTAACAGTCCATCTCCCTGATGAATTCCTTCATGATTTAGATGAATTAGTCAGATTAAAGAGATATCCAAATAGAAGTGAATGTATAAGAGTAGCAATTCGTGATTTATTAAAAGAAGAGATGTGGAATAAAAGCAACGCTTTCTAATCTTCACACCTAATCTTTTTTATTTTCGTGCTTTCTTATGGACATCTTAGATAAAAACAGTTTTTAAAAATGAATTTGAAAAGTTCTTATAATCTTTTCTTGAATGGTTAAATTAGTTCCTTCCCCAGTTGTTTTTCGTTTTCTTATAGCTTCTAGGACATCATCAATTGTTCCTAATTCTTCCTTACAAACTGTGTATGCCATCCCTATATCCTTTAGTCTATGTGCATCACTTCCCCCTGTTTCAGGAAGATTGTACTCAATAGCCATTTGTTTTGCTTTCTTGTTAAAAGATTTAATGGGACATGATCCATTTACCGTCTCTACAGCTATCTCCTTCAAATTGTAGATAACCTTACCAATCCCCCTGCGAGTAAAATCGAAGGGATGAGGTATTGTAGCTAATCCTCCCATTTCAATTATTTTTTCAACTGTTTCTTCAGGACTTAAGCCTTTTTTAATTGTTTCTTCTATTCCAAGTCCAATTACATGACCTTTTTTAGTTGAAACTTCAACCCCTGGTATTATTAACAAACCATCAATTTTGAAATTTTCATGATGAAATTTTGTACTATTATGGTCTGTTATTGCTATCCCACTTAATCCGTTTTTTTTAGCAATTTTGAGAATGTCTTTTGGATTGCTTTTACAATCGTTTGAAAACCAACTATGAACATGTAAATCGTATCTCTTTGCAGCCATTTACGATTCATCTTCTGCTTCTTCTTCAAAGACTATTCGTTCAAGTTCATCTAAATCAGTCACAGTTGCTACTGCTTCTTCGTCACCGTGAGCTAACCACAACTTATCTTGGTCACTCTTAAGGTCCCTCATTTTCTCCTCTAAGTATTTGTAAACTGTGCTATGTTTAGATCCATTTATTAGTCTAGTAAGTCCATCTCTCAGAATTTTTAACTTACTGAACTCTACTATTATTCCTATTGTATTTCCAAAAACTGATACATGAGCACCTGTTATTTGCTCTATTATGTTCCTTGTTCTCCCATTTTTACCAATAACTCTTGATCGCACTTCTCTTAATGAGTTTGGAGAAGTTCCGACAAGGTCTCGGAGTTGTATTAAGTCAAATCCCCAACTAGAATCTTTAATCTGAAAAACTTTCTGAGGACTGAACCCTCTCCCGACCGCCTTAACCATGTCTCTTGCACGCCACATATTAACGGGATCTTCAGAATCTTCCTCTATTGTAATGATAACATCTCCAGTCTTACTGTCTATCATCAACTTGCTTTCAGTTAATTCTTCTATCCTCTTCTTAGTGCTTCCTTTTGGACCTATCAGTACTGCAATCCTTTCCAATGGGATTCGTACTAGAAATTCGCTTGACATAGTTAACACCAATTATATTTCCAAAGTTTGTATTTTAGGGCTAGGGGGAGAATCTGTTATTTGTTCATAAAGTTCTTCATTTGGGAGTATTTCTACACCGAGAGAACTGAAATAACGGTTAATATTTTTTATGTCTCTAAATAGAAAAGCTGAGGCATAAGGGTGATCAAGCAATACTGCTTGCGAAACATCAATAAAAACTGGATCTTGCTTTAACATTAATATGTTATACTCACTCAAATCAGCATGAATTAGTTTCGCATCTTCATACAGTTTTGTCATATAATCCAGAATCTTCGCATATAATTTATGCGGTTTCTTAACTTTACTATCTTTAAGAAGGGGAGCTGCTTTCTCACTCTTTCCAATAAATTCCATAACTAGAACGTTTTTCTGAACTACTATGGGTATTGGTGATCTTACACCTATTTTATTCATTCGCTTAAGATTCTTAAATTCCTTTTTAGCCCATGTATAAATGAACGCATATGTTCCTTTTTTGTAGTTTTTAAAGCGGGGATCTCCTTTCACATATATCCAATTTTTCTTAAATTCTGCGGAAGCTGTTCGATATATCTTGATAGCAAGTTCCTCTTTTTTCACACCATAACCATGATAAACATTAGCTTCTTTTCCAGTAGAAATACAAAAACCGATGTCGCTTAAGATCCCCGTATTCATCATTTTTACAATAAGCATGCTCGTTTGAAAATCAAATACACTCTCAATTGATTTTAAAGTATTTGAATCCTTCTCCCGAATGCGACTCTTGTCTATTCTTTGGTCAATAGAAGCTATCTCTTTATCTGACATATTATCACTATTAACTATTTTTTTATTAAGAGTGTTTTTGGGCTCTTAGGCATGGTCATCAATGGAGGAGATGAGGTGGAAACCTTTCTTTCAATAGTAATGAAACACTTACAATAAATAAAACTATTGCTCAATCAAAGAAAATATAGACATAAGTTACTTATCTATGAAGAATGGAAAAAGAGTGTTTAAATAATAAAATCTTCTGGAATATGTTTGTTGTTTATTAGCCATCTCACTTCGTTCTTTCTGAAGCGATGCACTAATTCACCTTTTTCATCGGGCTTCATCCCATACTGGGGCATTATAATGACAATATCTCCAACTCTACACCACATTCTTTTCCTGTATTTGCCTGGAATACGGATTTGCCTTGTAAAACCATCTAAACATTTCACAAGCAAAATACTTGCACCAAGAATTTGCAGAACAATTCCAAAAAACTCTCCTGTTTTAGGTAATTGTGCTCTAATCGCATCAGAATCAGCGGTTACCCAACCTGAATATGTTCTTTTATATGGCTTTTTTTTGCCCTTTGTCGGTTTCTTTTTCTTCTTACTCAAATATAATCCTCATTTCTAAAAAGAGAAAGGGCTTAAAATATTTTGTTGTTAAGCTGAAATTGTTGGGAAAAGAAGTTTCAAACGAAACAAACAAAAAGGTAAGGGGTAAAAAACTCTTGAGGCAATAAGATGGAATATGATGAATTATTCGAAAGAGCAAGAAAAAACCTACCAGAAAAAGTGTTCGAACAATCAAGATTCGAAATTCCAACCATTCATTCAGTGATTGAAGGAAATAAGACCTTTATAGTTAATATCAGAGAGGTTTTAGAACGAATTAACAGAGAAACAAACCACTTTCTCAAATTTATGGCAGGAGAGTTAGCTGCTTCAGTAACAATGGAAGGCGCTCGTGCAGTATTTTCTGGAAAACATGCCAAAGTAACACTCCAAACACTCCTTGAGAGATATGTTAAAGAATACGTTATTTGTGCGGAATGTGGAAAACCAGATACACAGTTAGTAATAGAAACAAGACTTCTAAGAAAACGTTGTGATGCTTGCGGGGCAGCGATATCTGTTAAACCTTTACGAAAATAAATCAAAAACAAAGGTGAGATCTTTATGTCTTCTTCCTTCTTTATCAAAGTAATAGACCAGTCAAGAGAAAGGTTAGTAGCTGCATGTGATGAAGAAATTATGGATATGGAACTCTTAAGCCATGGAGTTAAGATTAAGGTGAGTAGAATTTTTTATGGTGTTGAACTAGTTTCTGCAGATGAATTATTACAGGAAGTTAAAAGAAGCACATCTGTTAATGTAATAGGAACAAGAGCAGTAGAACTTCTTGTAAAAAATCGATTTATTCATGAGGAAGCAATATTATGGTTTGACCATCCAGACAAAAAGACAAAAGTTGGCCATGCGATGATGGTAAAATAAACAAGAAAAGGCTTATTTGGGTTTAAGTGAAGAATATATTGTAAAGGGTGAGTATGATTTCTGAAAGAGGAAGATTTTGCGCTATTTGTGGTGCTATGGATGAAGTGCTTCTTGACAACCTGTGCGAAACATGTTACAAGAAAGAACACCCTCTTGAGATTGAACTGCTAAAAAGCCTGAATGTTGCAATATGCACTGATTGCGGCGAGCTTAGAGTTCTAAGCACACGTATAGATCCAGGAGTAGGGGACGAGAGTCTGGAAGAGGTTATAAGGGAAGTTGTCAGAAGCGCTGTTTTATCTAAATTTCGCTCAGGATACCCTTATGATGTTGAATTTGAAGATGATATAAGAAATGACAAAATCATGAATTATGGTGTCAAGGAATTCAAACTTAGAACAAAAATAACTCTACAACCTCATGAAGAATTCTCTCCCTTTGAGAAAGATTTTGTCACTAGGTTGAAAATGAAGAGAACTATTTGTAATGATTGTTCACAACACAAAGCTGGTTATTTTGAAGCAATTC
The DNA here is from genome assembly GCA_030611665.1 of Candidatus Heimdallarchaeota archaeon. Classification (GTDB taxonomy): domain Archaea; phylum Asgardarchaeota; class Heimdallarchaeia; order Heimdallarchaeales; family Heimdallarchaeaceae; genus UBA460. Next base: position 31,445 of record JAUWPI010000007.1, read on the forward strand.
TTCAAGTGCGAGCAGCAGATAAGAGAAAACTTACAGACGATGAGTTAGATAGGTTTGAAGGTATAATTAATACAATGATGAAACAATACGAAGATGCAAAATTATCTTACATATTAGATATGGAAGTTGTACCTGATGGCATTACTGCTCAAGTGAGTACAAAATTATTAGCTTCTAATTTAGCTAGAGAAATACAAGCAATAACTGCAGGAAAACTCTCCCTTGCCTATGAACTCAAAACAACAAAAAGAGATGGAACAGAAGTTTATCAAAACACCTACCTTGTTCGATTACCAGAATTTGGTAAGGATGATATTATAGAATATGAGAAAGATATTTGGAAAATACGCGCAATCAACGATGATCAGATGCGATTAGAATCACTAACAGATCACAAAGAAAGACAAATTGTAAGAAAAAGAGTGGAAAAAAGCGCTAAAAAACTGAATGATTTCCTAGTTCCTCGTGAGTATATGCTTGTTTCTACAGAGGGTCAAACCGTTGTAATGATGGCTATGGACAATTATGAGAACTTTGACGATAATTTAGAGAGACTACCTTTTAACAAAGAGGTAGGTTCAACCATTAAGGGTTTCTTATTGGATGAAAAGAACTATTATATCGAGTGAATTATCAGTTATTGTTTTAGTTGTGTAGATAAGTTTTTTATTTGTAATTAAACAGAGTTCTTCGATTATTATGTCAAAGAACGAAATTGCTTGGGATTTATCAGAGATGTTTAAAGGTCCTGATGATCCTCGAATCAATGAAGTTTTGAACAAGCTTGAAAAACAGGTTGATGAGTTTATCAGAGACTACAAAGGTAAACTAAATTTTCCTGAATTCTCAGCTGATGATTTATTAATTCTGCTCAAAAAACAAGAAGATTTTACTGCTGATTTCTTTGAATTCAATTCTTTTGCTCGATTATCCTTCTCAGCAAATATGACAATACCAGAGATAAAGGCGCTATTTAACAAAGCACAAGAATTCTCTGCAAAAATAGGAGCTAGATTAGCTTTTCTAGAAATTGAAACTGGAAAATATGTTTATGAGAATGAACAAATCATTTCAGATCCAAAATTGGAGGACTACAAGCACGCTCTAGAGAAACTAAAGCGAGCTTACCCTCATAGACTGTCAGAAATAGAAGAACAGTTAATTATTGAAAAAGATCAATATGGCATTATTGGATGGCAACAGCTCCAATCTAAATGGTTGAATACAAGGTTGTTTGATATTGAAGTTGAAGGAGAAACAACAAAATTGTCCTATGGAGAAGCCAATGGATTGTTGGCGCATCCAGATAAAGATACAAGAAGATCAGCTAACAAAGCTATATATGGTGTTCTTGGAAAAGATGAGGAAATATTCTCTTCAGCAATGCACAATATTTGTAGTGATTGGGTTAGAACTTCAAAAAGAAGAAAACAGGATTCTCCAATGCATCAGAGTCTTATAGCGAATGATGTTGATCAAGAAATTATCGATAATTTGATGAAAGCGATAGATGAACATTCTGTAATATATAGAAGGTATCTAACTCTAAAAGCTAAAATGCTGAATTTGCCTAAACTAAGTTGTGAAGACATTGTTGCACCTCTCCCTGATGTACCAAATACAGAGTATACATGGGAAAAAACACAAGAGTTGATCTTAAAAGCGTATGGAAACTTTGATGAAGATTTTTATTCAACAGCAAAAGATATGTTTGAAAGAAATCACATAGATGCAAGCCCAAGAATGGGAAAGAGAAACGGAGCTTTTTGTTCAAGTTGGTATAGCGGAAAAACATCTTACATACTACAAACGTTTACAGGAGCACTTAGTAATGTTTACACACTAGCACACGAGCTTGGTCACGCAGTACATGGATATATGGTTTCAAGAGAACAATCAATAATGAATGCAAGATATCCAATGGTTATAGCCGAAGTAGCTTCGATATTTGGAGAATTACTCCTAACAGATCTTTTGTTAAGTGAAGCAGAAACAAAAGAAGAAAAGAAGGCAATACTGAGCAGAGTTTTGGATGGTGCGGGAATGGCTACTTTTCAAGTCAGTACAAGAGTGTGGTTTGAACAGAACATGTACAAGACCATAGAAGAAGGAGGTTTCCTAGATGGAAAAACGATCTCAAAACTTTGGACAGAAGCACGAGACAAAATCTATGGAGATGCAGTGGAGTGGTTTGAGGAGATGAATTGGGAGTGGACCATGAAACCCCATTACTACATGCCGAATTTCCGATTTTATAATTATCCTTATGTTTTCGCACAGATGTTTGTATATGCTCTATACCAACTGTATAAGGAACAAGGTGAAGCTTTCATACCAAAATTGAAGTTAATTCTAAAATCTGGTGGTAGTAAGTCTCCTAAGGAATTCGGTGAACTGATGGGATTAGATATCACCAAACCTGATTTCTGGAAATTAGGGATGAAACAATACGAAAGATTTGTGGATGAATTGGAAAAACTAGTCGAATAACCTGGTTTTTCCTAATCTTTTTCATTTTTACTTTTCTTTACATAATTACACTTTTTGTTTATACTATTTTTCAAAGCTTAAAGAAAACCTTAAAAAAAGATAAAGGGAACAAGAAAACGAGCATCGGTTGGGGACTTGGCTCAGTCCGGTAGAGTGGTTGGCTCCAGAGAACATTGTTTAACAATGTCGGCAAAACCAATTGGTCGGGTGTTCAAATCACCCAGTCCCCACCATTATTATTCTCTTCCATCTATTATTACAACATTTCTACTCAAAGAAAACTTTAGCTACTTCATATGTCTCTTTGTCGACTGTCTTTGATTCCTTTATTCCGTCCAATATTGGTACTGCTCTAACTTTTGTCCCTTGAAGAGATGTCATCATCCCAAATTCCCCATTGTGAACCATATCTATTGCTGCAACACCATATTTTGAGCCTAAGACTCTATCATAAGCTGTCGGTGTTCCTCCTCTTTGTACATGTCCCAATACTACCGCTCTTGATTCTATTCCTGTCCTTTTTTCTAATACTCTTGCCAATCCATCTCCTATTCCACCTAATCTCACATTTCCGAAGTCATCTATCTCTCTGGATTGGGCTATAACCCCTGGTTCTAGTAAAGTTGCCCCCTCAGCAACCACGATAATCGAAAACAGCTTACCTCTTGCCATTCTTCCTTTAACTACTTCAATTATGTCATCAACTGTGCAAGGTTCTTCAGGAATTAGTACAAAATCTGCTCCTCCCGCTATTCCAGAATATGTTGCTATCCAACCAGCATGTCTCCCCATCACTTCTACCACCATACATCTATGATGTGATTCTGCCGTTGTGTGTAACCTATCTATAGCTTCTGTTGCAATTGAAACAGCTGTATCAAAACCAAAGGTCATATCAGTAGCACAGATATCATTGTCTATTGTCTTAGGCACGCCAACAATAGGAACACCCATCTCATGCATTTTTTGTGCAACACTTAATGTGTCATTGCCGCCTATAACTATTAGAGCATCAAGTTCTAGCTTTTTGAAATTCGCTATAGCTCGTTCATATCCTCCTTCTTCTTTTTCTGGATTGGTTCTAGATGATCCAAGAATTGTCCCCCCTAGATGTAATATACCACTTAGATTTTTGCGCACTAAATTAATATGATTTAGATACATTAGTCCTGCCCACCCATTTTTTAATCCAATTAATTCATCTTTGTACTGAACTATACCTTTTCTTCCTATAGCTCTTATAACGGCATTCAAACCAGGACAATCTCCTCCACCAGTTAACAAACCTATTCTCATTTATATCACAATTAATACACTTATTAAGTGAAAATACATAAACGTTATTTTCGCAATGTTTTTTATATTTTAAATCTAATCTCATATCAGTTCCCAAAATGTGTTAAGATTAGCAATGAATTAAGATCGGTTAGAAGAATCAGCTATATATTGGTAAATTAGTTTGTTTCTTTAGTTCTTAGAATGTGATAAGTGAGCTGTGAATTGAAATTGTTTAGATGAATCAAATTGATTTTTCTCTGGAGCAATGAGCTCATTTTCGCATGAGATTAGCAGAAGGTGCTTGATTTAAATAAACATTAATTCACTTTCTTTTTCAAAAAGCTTGCTGAACTTATGAAATCTAATCCATCATTCAATATGAACAGAAAATACAGACGTGCTGAATGATGTAGCAAATGATATTTTTAACAAAGAAAAAGAGAGTCTGGAAGAAGGGCGGGGAGTGATAAAATGGGTTCTATGTTTTGCGCTATAACAACATTACAAATAATATTTAAGAGTGCGTTTGTACATATACCATATCATCAAGAATGAGGAGAACAAGATTGAAATTTTACATTTCCAAGAATAAATGCTGGGATTACCTTGTTTTAATCCTCTCTGTTTTGATAATTGTTGGTTTTATACTTATTGCAACTATAAGAGTAACAGAGTTAACACTATATGATCAAACGGTTCAAACTCAGGATATATCTTCAGCTAACGGAACAATAGGATATAATCAGGTTGAGATGGACGCATATATTTCAAATGAAAAAAACACTTTAGCTAATTATATATTAAGTGCAATTCTTGTACTCACTGGTTTCCTTCTTTCTAGATTCTACCCAAAAAAAGTGGGATTATTTAGTGTTTTTTTCGCAATATATCATATAGATGAGCTAGTAAGATTAATAGCTCACATACAATACTCGTATCATGCGACAGGGGTAGCTATAATGTTTCTTGGTGGAGCAAATGGTTATACAAATAATTTTAATGTTCTTTTCTTGTTCTTAATATTTATTACTCCTTTATTGTTGTTTCTAAAAGGGGTGATCTTAATTGTTTCTACGAAAAAAACAAGGAGCTCAAGTGAACATAAGGGGTTAAATAGTAAAGAAGAACTAGTAGATCAAACAATTGCATTTATTCCTTTCTATGGTATTTATACTTTTAGCCTAGTTGGAATGTTTGGTTCTGCTTTTCTTCTTACTTTACCTATTATTGGAAAATTTGATCTTTTGGGTATCTACTTAGCTTATATTTTTGTGACAAGTGGGATCTTTTTAATACTTTCAAAACTACAAAGCAAGATTAAGGAACCTTTAATAGCAAAATCACGAATAATAAAAATTATTTCACTTTCAATAGCTAGTATATTTTTTATAGCTATAACTTTGTTTTCAATATTTTTCTGGAGTGATTTGTTATTTCACAATTTACTCTTATCCCTTATTCTGGAATCATTTCTTAATTTGGACATTTCAGCAATTTCAAGCGAATTTCTGGCAGGTTTTATTCTGGTCCTTCTATTATTTATAATTCCATTGATAATATCTTCGAGTTTGCAATTTCTAATATATAAACTAAAAATGAGAAAAAAAACTGATCGGACTGAAGAAGAGGATAAGATTGTTAAAGAAGTAAACAAAATCGTTCCAATTAATTATATCAAAAAGATAAAAATTAAACAAGTAATCTCCTTTATTCTAATAACTTTAATTCTAGGGCTTCCTAGTAATTTGATCATCCAAGGAGAAGAAGTTTGTGATGGGTGGACTATCAACAA
>JAUWPI010000087.1 GCA_030611665.1 Candidatus Heimdallarchaeota archaeon
TATTTCTATCGACGAAAAGGATGTAATTTGAATGACTGATCAAGAAAAGAAAGGATTTAAATGGCCATGGGATTATTTCCACTTTCAGACAAAAGGACGTGGATCTATTTTCGCAAATGGTGTAAAAGGTAAATTTATGTCTACTACCTATTTTGCTGAATGGCTAATATTATGGTTTTCACTATTAATGACTGCATTTGTTTCTGTAATTGCGGGAGCTTTGGGTGGAAACTTAACAGCTGGATGGTATTTCGCAACTTTAGGTGTTGGATTTGTCGTCTCTATACCTGTTGCGTGGTTCTTCTTTGTCTTTATTATTGGACCATTAACAATGAGTATGGTACAATATAATTTCAGAGCAGATTTCAGAAAGTTGACTTCAAAAGAACTTATGTTTTCAAAGAAATCAGGAAAGTTCTGGATTTGGGGTGTTTTAGTAGATACCATGATTGTTGCCCCAATAACTTTAGTAGTACCATTTTTCACAGGTATGATAGTGGCTGGTCATACAGCAGCGGAATCATGGGCAGCAGCTGTGGATGTGGGTACTTTCTTCAGAAACTATGCAGTAGCATGGGTTCTAGCAATAATAATCATTGTCTTTCTACTATGGTTCCTAAAAGCTCAGCTTGGTCCTAACAAGAAATTCCTTGAACAAATGAAAGCACAAGGACCTCCGAAATAGTAAATCTAAACTGATAAGCGGAAACTACTAACCGTTTCCTACTTTTTTATTTTTTAGTGCTCAACTAGGTAATAGTTGCACTTATCACACTGCAACCATATCCTCATCTGTAAAAAAGGTAAAAAGAAGTAATAGAGAGAACCATTTTTTCTTCAAATTCCTTCCTCCTCTTTTTTTGTAGAAAAAACATTTAATATCCTCCCCCCTATTTATTTTTGATAGTATGAGTAAAGCTGATATTAAACCCAAACCCAAACTCTCTTTCTTCCTTAAGAATCTTGGATTACTCTGGAAATTAAAACGAGCCGATAGAAAGGTTGGCGAGGATTTTGTTAATGCTAATAAAAAACTTCTAGAACCAATCTATCCTGTCTCTGAAGGCAATAAAGGTCCTATGGAAGAAGGTATGATTTATGTTATGTTTAACTCTGAAGGAAAAGAGGATCCAAACAAGATTGATACTGTTTTCAGGTTTTTCTGGGTTGATGCTCCTTCTCTTCGTCTATCTGTTCTCGATTCTTTTATTGTTTCTGAGAAACTTGAAACCAGAAAATGGGATGAGTTCTATTCTAAAGGAGTGTTACTCAATAAAGTTAAAGATCATTACCATCAAGAAGTTTCTGAACCTGAACTAGACTTTCTTATAAACGGTACTTGGAAAGAAGGTTATTCTTTTGAGTTTGTTGATAAAAAATTGGGCATTACTGCAAAATTAAAGTATTCTCCAATTAGTGATAAAGGAATATTAGTTTACTATAATGGAAGAATGGCCATCACACCTTCTATGGCTCAAAGATTCTATGATAGCTTTGCTTTCAAAGTTACTGGAGAATTTATTGTAGAAGGTAAGACGATAGAAATAAAAAATGGTCGTGGCATAATAGAACATGGTACAGGTATTTTCTCAAGTCAACACATTTATGATTGGAGATGGTTAAATCTACAATTTCCTGAAGGTGCGATTCATTTGTTTTATCATTCTCTAGATATAGAAGAAGAAGGTATATTTGAAGCAGGAGAAGGAGCCTTGGTTATAAATGATGAATGGTTTCATTTTCAACCTTATGACTTCAAGATAGAAGAAACTGGTTTTGCTGAGGATAAAAACTTACCCACAAAAGTTCCAACAGCATGGAAAGTGACTGGAGGGAAGGATGCAGCAGGGAAACATCTCTTAGACTTAAACGTTACTTCAACAGCAAAAATATCTTGGTTCGGAGTTCTTGGAAAAGAGAATCAATTTATCTCTAATTATGTTTTAACTGCTGAAGGAACTTGGAAAGGAAAGAAAATTAAAGGAAAAGGAACTTTGGAGAATATGATGCACAGAGTGATAGAATAATTTGTTGAATCTTTGCTGAATATCTTGGATGATTAAATTGTGGATTGTGAATATTCTTTTACATCTCTTCAAGAATTGTTTTTTTGATTGTTTTTGTGAATTCATATACACCTGGTTTGGTGTGACAGTAATCATATGTTTGTACATCGATAAACTTGCTGTTTAATATTAATTCATGAATAATTTGAATTTCATCAGATTCATGATATTTATCATCGGGTGTTCTAACAATGAAAACAGGATTCTTCATTTTCTTAAAATCCTCTGTTGCATCCCAATCATGTAAATCTCTGCAATATTTCCATCTTCGTAGATCAGCATTATTGATTCTGTCATAGAAGACTTGCTTTTGAAACCCATCAGCTACTTTATTCCTCAAATATATTCTAGCAGCCAGCCTTCCTAGAGAATTCACCATAAAAGCAGGAAATAAGAAAACGAAATTTATTAATTTCCTTGGAGCTCGTGGTTTTCTAGCTACGCCTGTCAAGAAACAACCTTTTGGTGTAATCATCTTTTGCCCTACTAGGTGTGCAATATAACTCGCACCATGACTAGAACCAAAAAGAACTAATTTCTTTTCATCAAGCTTTAGAAATTTAATTGCTTCAGCAAAATCAAGAGCAATTCGACGAACTGAACATTCACTGCTTTTCATCAATTTATTAGATTTCTTATCTCTTGGATCAACAATAACTAAATTGAATTCTTGATGTAAAGCATCCCAAAAGTCACTCCAAGTGAAATATCCTGATGCGAAACCTTGAACATAGAAAAAGACAATATCAGATTTCGTTTTGTCACCTAAAGAATACTGACAAAAAATTTCTTGACCATCAGACATTTGGATATAAACTTTGCTTGATTCTTTAAGGAAAATAGTGTCCTGAGTTCCTTTTTCTACACATGAATTTCTTTTCATAAACATACTTACCTTTTAGTCTATTGAGGAAACAATGTGATCTAAAGCTTTTAACTCCTGTAGATAACATTACATAGTAAGTAATTTCCCAATTTAAAACTTTATTGTCTTTATTTCTTTCTTAGTTACATTTTATATCAGAAGAAAGTATTTTGTTCTAACAACAAGGTACACCATTAAAACAATCGAATCGATTTCTATATTGATCTCTATATTATTTTACTATTTTTGTCTCTATTTTGAATAATCACATTTTCCAACTCAAGTTGCTCCAAGAATTTTATCATTCCGAGTGGTCTCAATGGTAAAAAAAAGGAGTTAAAGAAGATTTAACTCTTTATGCTTTTCTGCTATTTTTTCTGCCATTATGTCTAATGATTTGAAAGATTCTTCTTTTGGATGACCTTTGACATAAACCGGTTCTAAAATCTCAACTTCCTTTAATCCTGGTACCATACTGACAACTTGATCTATAGTTTTTGTAAACCATCCATACGAACCAATAACTGAAATTAGTTTAATTTTTGGCTTCAAAGCATTTAGTAGATAGGCTGCATACACTGCTAATGGATGGGGTCCTGCGTGAACTGTAGGTGTGCCAAGAATCACTGTAGCTGCATCAACTAGAGCTATAGCAAGTTTGCCTATATCTACAACAGCTAAATCAAATTGATAGACAGTCACACCTTTTTTTGCTAGAGCACCAACTAAATATTCTACCATAGTCCTTGTGCTTCCGTGCATAGATACATATGGGATTACAACAACATTTTTTGGAGTATCTGAAATCCAATCTTCATAAGCATCTACTATGAAAGAGGGTTTGTCATAGATAGGACCATGACTAGGAGCTATCAATTGAATTTCCAAATGTTTTATTTTATCTATGTTTTTTCGAATAATTTTGCTAAAAGGCATCATTATTTCAGCAAAATATCTTTTAGCAGCTTCATAGACTAGTCCTTCATCTTTAACATAGAGATCAGTTGTTGCAAGATGTGAACCAAAGAAGTCACAAGAAAAGAGTATTTTATCTTCTACAAGGTAAGAAACCATTGTTTCTGGCCAATGAACCCAAGGAGTATGGATGAATTTTAATGTTTTATCTCCTAAAGAAATTTCCTCCCCGTCTTCTACAATCTGTATTTGTTCTGGAGAAATTAACAAATGATCAATCAACATCTCTTTTCCTTTTTTAGTTGCTAGAACTTTAGCAGATGGATATTTCTTAAGAACAGCTGGTATTGCCCCTGAATGATCTTGTTCTGTGTGGTGAGAAACAATGTAATCAATTTTTTCAACATCTTTCAATTGAAAGAAGAGCGTATCTGTCATGCTTGGATCTATGGTGTCAAGCAAAACGGTTTTTTCACTCCCTTTAATCAAATAGGAATTATAACTAGTTCCATCAGGTAGGGGTATAAGAGAATCAAATAACCTTCTATCCCAATCAATTCCACCTAACCAATAAACATTATCGATTATTTTTCGTTTGTTCATGTGAAATAGAAAGAATAGAAGTATATAACTCATTCTTATGGACATTTTATCTCAGAGTGTTAAACTGGAGAAAGCTAAAGAGAATTTGACAAACCTTTCATCAATATTCTCAACTCTTGAACTAATAATTTACTGTTTTTCTAATTCCACTTCTAGTTCTTCATTATAATTTGCTCTACTAGAATCATACTTTTTAGCATCATCTGGATTAGTTAAAATTTTCCAATAGCTCTTATGTTTACTAGGAATATCTTGTATATTTTCGTGATTAAGTATATAATTTGTGGGCATAGGATGAGTTCCTATTTCTACTTTAACTCCGATATTTTTTTCAATATGGTCTTTGAAAACATCAATGTAAGGACATGGAGGGTAACCAGCTAACATGCCAGTTGCAAAATGAATGATATCTGCTCCATAATTCTTCATTCCTGTAGCAACATATTCCATATTTCCTCCTGGACATCCACCACAAGTTGAATAACCAATTACTTCTACTTCTTCTTTACCATATTTTTTGAAAGCTCCATCCCGTTCTCTAACTGCTCTGAAACATTTTCCTCCGTTGCAAGTATTATAACGATCACAAATAATAATGCCTATTCTTTTCATATTAAACCGTAAAAAAAGTAAATTAAAACATTTTAAACATTATTCAATAACGCTAAACAGCCTTCACATACTTTCAGTCAGGTTAGCTTCTCCTTTCACGAATTAACCCTATCTAGATTCGCATATAGCTTTTAGAGATTTCAGAAAACCCCTTACTTCTTCCAGAGTATTGTATTGAACCAAACTTATTCGTACAACTGTTTGTTTTTTATGCAAATCTTGTGCTAGCGAGTAAAAATGACCTGAACGAGCAGCTACTTTTCCCTCATCCCACAAACGTTTTGCTACTTCTTCACCTGAAATACCTTCAACATCAAAAGAAAATGTTGGAACTCTCTCTTTTAATCTCTGAATATCTGTCAAACCGTATACTGTTACTCTTGGCATATCTAATAATCCAGGAACATCTTCAGATCCCTTTAAAACAGCTTCTGATAATTCCATCTCATTCTGTTGTATTGCATCCATAGCAATTTTCAGCAAGCGTTGTCTTCCTTTTGATTCTGAAAATTTCCTGTCGTATAGGTGTTGTACTTCCTTTCCTATCCATTCCAAATGATCAATTACTGCACTAAAAGCAGCAAAAAAGGCTTGGTTCCTGGTTCCCCACTCATACTTGCCCGGAGCTGTAGTTGGTGCAGTCTTTACTTTAAATGGTTTAAGAGTCTTAAGATGTTCTTTCTTACCGTATAGAAAGCTTCCATGAGAACTGAAAATTTTGTATGCAGAAAATACTAGAAAATCACAATCTAATTTCTGTACATCAATTTCCCCGTGTACTATCTGGTGAACTGCATCAATGAAATAATATGATCCAACCTTTTGTGCCATTTTTCCTATTTTTTCTAGTGGGCTTTTTGTCCCTAAAAAATTTGAAGCAGCAGAAATGGTCACAACCTTGGTATTTTCATCTATCAATCCTTCTAAGTGATTTAAATCAATAGTCCCATCTTCCATATTCACTCTAGCATAACGAACTTCCTTTATTTTACCTTGATTCTTTAGTTCTTCCCAAGGACTAACATTAGTATAGTGTTCATAGTCCGTAGCAACTACATTCTCTCTTCCAGTAAATTCTTTACCTAAAGCATAACTAATATTGAAAACTAATGAAGTAGCCGATTCACCAGAAATGATGGTTTCAGGAGAAGGTGCATTAAGAAAGTCCGCTACAGCTTGTCTCCCTTCGAGAATGACTTTCATAGCTTGTTTGGATTCATCAAAAACACCACCAATATTAGCACTACAATTAATTCGTGCGTCGTGTTCAGCTCTTGCAGCTTGTTTCAAGACTAATGTCCCCGTTCCATTATCAAAAAACGCTCGTATGTTTCCATTGAAATCTTTCTCAGCTCTTGGAAATCTTGCTCGAATCTTTTCAATTAATTCTTTATCAAACATTGGATACAACCTATACAGCTTATTGGGAGACTACATTCTAATAAGTGTTTTTTGACATATGTATGAATAAGTTCAGTACATCTTATACAACTTAAAACCAACAAAATATTTTACGTTGCAATTAAACTCTTATTAATAAGTAAATAATAATTTATTCTGGGTCTGCAGTGTGATAGGCATAAGTATTTTCAAATGGTTTAAAATTCTTGTTCAAATCCGTTTTAATATACAATTAAAACAGGTACCTAAAATACTTCTTATAACTTTTCTAAATATAGTTCTATACCCTTATATTCTCATGGAACAACTGATATTCAAGAAAAAAATAAGAGAAACAAAAATAGAAAAAGATCCTATTTTCATTATTGGTCATTGGAGAAGTGGAACAACTCATCTTCATAAAATGATTGCTCTTGATAAGCAGTTTGGATACATATCGTTAACTGAGACAAGTTTCCCTCATCTATTCTTAGGTAGCTCAAAATTACTCCACACTCTTATGCGCCCAATTACACCGAAAAAGAGAGCTACAGATAAGGTACCAATGTTTCCTGAGATGCCTCATGAGCACGAATTCGCTTTGCTTTTCCTCTCACTTTATTCCCCGCTTCTAGCTGTCTCCTTCTCAGCAAAATATGAACATTATATCAGATATATTACTTTTGAAGATGTATCTCAGAAGGAAATAGATGTTTGGAAGAAATGGTTCCTCTATCTAACAAAAAAACTTACTTTTAAGGAGAAGGGAAAACAACTTGTGCTAAAAAATCCTCTTGATACTTGCAGAATCAAACTTATCCTTGAGCTTTTCCCAAATGCTAAATTTGTTCACCTTATGAGAAATCCATATGATCTTTACTATTCAACTATAAAATTGCATAAGCATAATACTGAGATTTATGCTATGCAGAAAATAACTTACAATCTCGAAGAAATTATCCTAGAAAATTATAACATAATGTATGATAAATACTATGAAGAAGTAGATCTTATTCCTGAAGGAAACCTCGTGAATGTTCGTTTTGAAGACCTTATAGATAATCCATTGGAACAATTGGAAAAAATCTATGCAACCTTGAATCTTGAGAATTTTGAAAATGCAAAACAACAAGTATTGCCTTATCTGTTATCGGTTGCTAACTATAAACCTAGTAGTTATCAAATAACTAAGAAGGACAAAAAGATGATTGATTCCCACTGGCATGATACAATAGTTAAATGGGGATATGAAAAAGCTTGATATAATAAAGACTATTAGATTCTTTTACTTAACTAATTGTTCTCTTAAAACTCACATTTTTTTCTTTCGTGTTTTATTATATAAAAGACACAAAATAGATATAGTACCATGAGAAAAAAAGGTAGGAAGTCTCTGTGCAAATTGTGTTTCAAGAGACAAAGGAATTTCGTCTCGAAATTTCACAATCTCCAAGAGATTAGGGGAGGATTAATTCCTCTCCCACTCCTTCTATTTATGGTGGCCAGAATTCTGGCTCGTCAGGGTCCTCGATAGGATCGAACATATTTCCATGCACCTCCTTGTGTTACTATTGTCTGGAAGACAACAAGGAGGAGTCTTCCATGTCAAAAAGGGTGAAAAATTGATGCAGACGCGTTTTCAGGCGGTGAAGTGTTGGTTTAACTGTCGGTTATTTTTACCCGATACTCTAGTATAGGAAGGAAAATCGTTAAATAAAGCAAAAAACTCCTCAAATTGCCATGTCTGGCATTACAAATCAGAATCTTGTAATTAGATTGGAGGAAGCGGAAAAAATCTTGGAAAATGATTACGCTCAATTCTATAGTGTGATTGTTGACAATGATATCCAGCATGAATCTCCTTTATGGGACATAGCTTGTTTTCTAACCTATTCTGAACTTTCAATTAAATCAGTAAAAAAACAGAAATGGGTGGAATACTGGTACAAATTCAGTAAAACTAGGAAATACAAAAATCTAGTTTATATGGTTCCAGCGAGCTATGTTGCATTATCTGATTTGCGTAAAGCTAAAATATTTTTCGTCAACCTTCTAGAACAAAGCAAGAGATCAGTGAAAGAGTTAGCCTGGGAAACCTTTCTATCTATTTTCTTCCAATTCAGAGCATCTGTTAAGCCTTCATTTAATAAAAGAGAATTTGCCGTGTTCAAGACAATTCTAGATAGACAAACTATGGTTTCAAGCGAACTTAAGGATTACTTAGATATTGATCTCTCCAATATTTCTAAATACAAAAGCATAGTAGGATCTAAAAAAGTCTTACATCAAGGTATATCATTAAACTATCATAAACTCGATCTTTCAGTTCATGGTATGCTGTTTGAATACCCACTGACGAATGATATTGATATTTTCTCGGAATTGTCAAAAAGTGTGTTCTTTCATTCTTTGTATACTGGTAATGTTGGATGTAGATCATCTTTTTCATACTTTGTTACACCAAGATTTGAAAAGGTTGAAGAAGACTTCAAGAAGCTATCAAAGAGAATATGCAAAAATAATAAAGTCCCTTACTCTAGAGTTTTTCAATTTCTAACTGAAACTAGATTGAAGTCATTTAATTATGGTATCTACGATTTTAAGAAGGGGCAATGGAAACTCAATCCTCAAAATCTTCAATTTACGCTTCAAGATTATGATTCAAGATTAATAGAAACAGTTCCAATCCTCAAACGCGATTTTGAGAAGAGTGATTATGAGAAACTACGATTGAACAAAACAGGTCTTGATATCTTAAATCACATCCTAGCAAATAGACATCTATCTATAAGGGAGATTGTTAGAGACCTTGGTTTAACTGAAAAAGAAGTAAAGAAGCAAGTGGAGAAACTTAGAAAAAATATGTTGTACAAATTGCGATATAATCCCTTATTCGTATTTGGTCTAAAACATCTTATTCTATTTATTCGTGATTTTAATAATAATCAGAATGAGATTCACAAAACTCTTTCCTTTTTCCCAGAAGTATTTAGTGAACAATATCTGTCTGAAGGAAAAAAAGGTCTTTATTTCGTTCTTAGAGTTCCTTATGAACTAGTAGTTGATACAATTGAGTCTCTAACTAACTATTTTGAAGGGAAAATAGAGAATCTTTTCATTGTTGACCAAATGTTTACAACAAGATATCAGTTACCTGTAGATAAATATGAGACAGTTTTTCAGGAATGGAAATACTCTTCTGAAGATATTTTGGGAGCTGATTATAAGTGAATGAGATTTATTTGACATTTTATCAATTTATACCTTTAATTGAAATAACTTACTCGTCAGAACTTCGAGATCACTTAAAATTCTTAGCTGAAGGTAAAACCACAGCTAGAACTATTGAAAAGTGTTATAAAAACAAAAAGATGTGTGAAAGATCAGAAGACATTAAAACTGCTTTTCTTTCAACATATAGCGATTTGAGATGGTCTTGGTATGATGATGGTTATAATTATTACAGAAATTTTCGAAGTTTTGTTTTTCAAAATCAACCAATAAGACCACTTGTTCCAATTATTTCTAGAACAGTTAAATGGAAGGGAACTCCAACAATAGATTCCAAAATTGTTTCAACAAAAAAAGCCGAAATATCTCCAATTTTAATTGGTCGTTCAATAAAAAAAATTATCCTCACTAAAACTGATAAAAATGTTAAAGATTTTGAATCGAATCTGAAGGTTTTACTCCGTTTCTGCAATGTGAGTAAAAACAAGGAAAAAATGTATTTTCTAAATGGAGTTTTCAAGGAAACAGGTGATATAAGTATTCAAGATTCAGATATTATAACCATCATTGAAACAGATCCACAAACGTATAAAAATCTTGATTTTACAAATCAGAAAATTAGTCGAATATATTATGGTGGAATAGAACTCTTAGTACACGATATGAAACAGGTTTATGTTATTTACAAAGAAAAACCACCTAAAATACTTAGGAAGAGAGTAGAGAAGATTATTTCCTTATTTTTCAGTTTGAAATTCCTTATTCAGCGTGCAACATATTTATTGAGTACTGATTTATTCGAAAATATGGGGATTAGAGATGTCTCAAACATTATGGAATATTTTATATCATCTTTAAATCCATCAATTTATTCTTCTCAAAATATTCCCAATTTGCTTCCAAAACATTACCAGAGAATGCTATTCAAATCACTTTGTAAAAAGATGAACCTTCTCAACAATTTCTCCTATCTCTTGGAAAAAATCAAGAAAAAGATACTCGAAATGCCAGCTTATGAAGCAAGTTTCTTTTTCAATAAAAAGAATATATTCACAAACGATTTACGAGACAAAGTTATTCTCACTCTAGCCAAAGAACCTGAACCAGAATTAACAGAAAAGGAGAGATTGATGTTGGACTTTTTTGTTTTCCAATACAAGAAGGAACTTGAAAATGATGCTCTTTATGAATTCAAAGTTCAACGAGAGATACCTTTAGGGTGTATGACTAGGAATGGTATCAGAAAGGACATTAAACGTTGGCTAGAAGTTAGGGGATTCCCAACTAATACTTTTACAGATAATGAGTTGAAAAAATCCCCGGTAGCAGATGTAATAAATAGATTAAATAAAAAGGACTTGATAATTATCACCCAAGTAACAAAAGGGAGAACAGATTTTCTTCTAAGCTTGAATGACGAGAACAGTTTTATAGTAAAATTATTGCTGTGAACATGCTTTAATAATCCATTTCTATCAAATTATCATCAGTCATTCATGAGTTATTTTTCCCACTTTTCCCAAGTTGGGTGAAGTGGAAACAAATTTTGAGGACTCTTCCCAACCCAGGAACGTGCAAGGTGGCAACGCATAAAGCAGTAGTATAGATAAGTGTCAAGTTCTGGGATTTCAGCTCCAACACACAGTGGTGAGCACTTCTGTCTTGATTCTCACTCTCACAGTTGTTCTCACACTTCTCGTCATTTAGGAATCACTACTTTTCCTCGTTTATCCTATAAAAAGCTAACATTAATATGGGAAAAGTGGGTAAAACAAATCATGGTAATTTTTCTATGTTTTTTTACAATTTTGAGACCAAAAAATCCTCTTTATAATATAATTCTTTCTCGTTAAATCAAGTGAGTGATTTCATGTCTTATTTACCCCCAGTAATTTACGGTCACAATTTCGTGATAGGGAGGGAGTCATGATGAATAAGGGTGACATTAAAAGATCTATACACAAGGGAGTTTCATTTTTATTCGAAATGTGGAGTAATGAAGGTAGGCTGAGTTGATTGATTTAGAATGGAGAATGAAAATGGGCAAAAGTTATCAATTTTACTGTAAAGAATGCGAATTAAATATGATCTTATATGAAGGCATCAAGTACAAACCTGATGATACTTCAATAAACTACTACTGTTTTAACTGTAACAAAATATCTTATCACAATACTTGCATAGATTGTGGAGATAAACTGTATTACTCTATTGAGATACCGAAGAAAAAACGAAAGATGGTCTCTTCCTCCGAACAACCTATTGAAATCAAACTTTCATGTCCAAAATGTCGTTCTAAAGAAACTATCCTTGCAAAAATAGGCGAATGGGCGAGCTGAAAACTTGAAAAAAAACTAGAACCTAATGATGAAATGCTAGCAAGTAGATTTATTTATTAGTTAAAACCATTCAGAATAATTGAAGTAGACTTGTTTAATCTAAGCTCACTTATTGAGTTTTTATTAGCAATTTTCTATGAATCGATGTAAGTTTTCACAAAACAGTTATAACCATTTTCCGCACATATTCTTTTTATGATGTTTTTTTGTGTAACTCTGTAATTAGCAGTGAATCAATAGAAAAATGGTTATCGTGTGGGGTTTTAATAAGAAAAACTAATCAAAGTAGTGATGACGACTGTGTTAAGAGCAGAAGTGATGGAAACAAAAGCATTTCCAGCTTTACGCACCATTTGTCATCAGGTAA
>JAUWPI010000168.1 GCA_030611665.1 Candidatus Heimdallarchaeota archaeon
TTTTTGTATGAAATATGGAAAGTTTTTTACTATTCCAACTAGGCTTTTTGGATTGTGTTCTTTGATTTTATGGTAAGCAATAGCATGAGCGTGGAGAATATTTCGAGTTCCTTTGAGAAATGCTATCAAGGATTGCTTGACGGGAGGTCCTTCATCATACAAATAATACATAGATGCAAAAATGTTAGGTTCGTTTATAGTGTTCCAATATTTAACTTCAGAAAAATTTTTACTTAATATTTCACAATATTTTTCAAAAAACTTCAGGTTCTTCTTCTTCAGGAAACCCCCCTTATATGAAAACCATAAGGGAACTGTGAAATGATGAATATTTATGAAACTTGTAAGTTTATTACGTTCTAGAGACTCAAAGACTTTATGATAATGCTCAATTTCATCTTCATTGACTTCATTTTCAGAAGGCATTATCCTGCTCCATTCAATTCCAGTTCGAAGAGCATTCTGTCCATATTTGCTTATGAGCTCGTGATCAGATTCAAATAAATTATAATGATTGCATGCTTCTCCACATCTGTCATTATTTCTAATTTGACCTTCTTTCTGTTCATGTTCGAACCAGTCGTTAGAATAATTTCCACCTTCAGTTTGATAAGCAGAAATAGCTGATCCCCACAAAAAACCTTTTGGGAACAAGATATCTTTACTCATAACCTGTTTCTAGCGGAATAATATATAACATTAGTTGTGGACAAAATTAGGAAATTTGGTTCAACTTCTGATAATACACAAATTTGATAAATACACAATTTGAACAAATTTCATGATTCAAAAACCTTGGAACATTTTAATGGTGGTTTTAAGCACAGTTGCTCCAGATGTTAGAGTTGAAAAAGAAGCAAGATTTCTTAGCGAACAAGGACATCAAGTAACTGTAATTGGTATAGATAAAACTGGTAAATTATCTAAAAATGAAAAGCGGGATGGTTATACAATATTAAGAGTTCCAAGTACCAAGAAGATCTTTTTCAAATATTTCGAGTTTTGGAAAAATGTTAGAAAGATGATTGGTAAGCAACAGTATGATATAATTCATTTTCATGACCTCAATGTTCTTCCACTCGCAGGTAAACTTTCTAAAAATAGTAAGGTAATGATATATGACAGTCACGAGAATTTTCCCGAACAGATGTCAGAAACTTTTGGTTTTCTAGCATTATGGGTTTATACATTATTAGAAAGGTTCTATATCAAGAAGGTTCATGGTGTAGTTACCGCAGGAGAAACTTATTCAGATAATTTAGTAAGAAAGTATGGTGTTAAGAGTGCTTGGATTGCAAATTATCCTTCTAAAACTGACATAGATGAAGCACATAAGATAGAAATTCCCAAAGATTTAAAGAAAACTGACAAGTTCCGAATAATACACTTTGGTGTAATGTACAGTAATCTCGGTTATGATAAAACTGTAGATGCAGTTGAAATAATACGAGAGAAAATTCCAAGCGGAGATATTGAATTCTTAGTTATGGGATCAGGCGCAGCATATGAACCTATGAAAATAAATATTCATGAAAGAAATCTTGGAGACTATTTCATTCTAACAGGATGGATGGATTACAAGGAAGCTTTGTCAATCATGAGATCAGGTGATATTGGACTTATCCTTTTCCAACCTGGAAAAAATAATTTCCTTCGAATGCCTAACAGATTATATGAATATTGTTCAGCAGGTGTTCCCTTTATTGGTTCAAATTTTGAGGGGTTACAAAAAGCTATCCTTGGCTTTGAAGATATAGGTATTCTCATTGATGCTACTTCCCCAAAAGAAATTGCAAATTCAATAATCTCTCTCTATGAAGATCAAACAAAACTAGCAAAAATGAAAAAGAGAGCAAAAGAAGCTTATGAAATCCAATTTTATTGGGAATTGGAAGTAGTAAAATTACTGGACAAATACGAGGAAACTTTTCAAAAAATTAAGAGCTAAAATCGTCTTATTACATTATATATTTGTTCTTCAACACTGGTAGCTTTATCTTCTATCTCTGAAATATCTTTTATTTTTTCAAAGAAATTGTTAAGTATAGTTTTAATTTTGTCAATTTCATAAACCAGATCAGAATATTCACTTGGATAACCAAGAGCTACAATACAGAAATCTTTACCTTTCAGTCTTGGATCTTTTTGATTAGTGTCACTTACAACGTAGAGGTAACTTGTACAATTATATTGTTTCATTTTCGGTATTTTAACGGGACCAGAAAGAGTCATAGCTGTTTCAAGCATATCTATTTCACACATTCCAAAAAGAGTGTATAACAATACTCCAAGAGATAAAACCACTGTTTCTCGAACATCTGAGTATTCTGCAGGGATTTTATTGATGTATATAGGTTCAGTTCCTCTCTCACCAAATCGATAAAAAGCTACGAAGATTTTGTCTATGTCATATTTAGATTCGACTTTAGTAACTTTTTCAATAACATTTGGAATTTCATTAAAAAATCGTCCACGTTTAACTATATAATCTGAAGCTCCCATTTTCATTGCATTGACTGCAACTTCTTCAGAACCTTGCCCAGTTATAATGATAACAGGTATTTCAGTTATCTTTCTAATCTCTTCTAATATCTCCAAACCAGTTGTATTTACTAAAAGATAATCAAGCAGAATTACATCAACATCGTATTTTACATCAAATAAATATTGGAGAGTATCTTCTTTTGTTTTGGTAATTGCTACTTCTGCTCCTGGAAATTCTTTCAGGATGTTAATTTTGATGAGAAAAGCTATATCGTCATCATCCTCACAAAGCAGAATACGTAACGATTTTGCCATTCAGATTACTCCTTATATATAATTTAGCATGCTTTATATTTTATTGTTGTTATAATGACCAATCATTCAAGAAGCCCATCTTCTCGTAGTGATTCCAATATTTCAGATATTTCGCTTTGTAGCTTATCTATAGTTTCATCTTTATCCTTTTTAGACTTTTTCTTAGTTTCTTTATCATTCGCTAAAGACTCTAATTCATCTCCATCTGGTTTGAGTGTCCCCAAATCATCCCTTCCTAATTCTTGTAATAGTTTTGTTTCATCCAATTCTATATCTGCTAGAGGGATAGATGTAAATTGATCGATAGTGGTTTGAGAAGGAGCTTGTGTAATCTCTCCTACATCGACACCCGCTACAACCATTTGAGAACACAGATGAGTTTCTGTTAGAGGAAAATGTTTACCGCAATAGGGACATGTTTTTTCATGAATGGTTTGAATATGTACACCTAAAGCTCGTTGATCATGAGTTACAAAACCGCAATGTTGACACCTTAAAAGAGGAATAAAATTCTCGGATGCAACAAATTCATCAAAATTAGTATACAGATACCAAAGAAGAGCTACTCTGACAGATTTAGATGTTGACCAACCTGTCTTTTTCTTGATAGCATTAAGGCTTTCTATACTCATATTATTCTTAATTCTAAAGGATAATTTTGAATCTTTTTTAGCCTTAGATTCTTCCTCGTATCTTCTCATTAGTAAGATTTCTAATTTGATATAATCATTCATTTCCGCAATAATATCCATTCTACTCTTCAGTTGTCTGAATCTAATAGCTAAGTCATCCAAAGAGAGTGTAATTATTTCACTTGCTCCACCAAAAGTTCTAGATTGTTTTAGAACAGCGTTCTTGAAATTTCCTGGAACATTAATAGTATATACATTCGATGATCTTGAGGGGTTTTTTATAGGCGGAATTATAATCACTACCAGACGTATTATTTCTGTATTATTATTTAATCTTTGCGCCTTTACGACAAAATAGTTTTAATCAAAATGCATATTACATCTATTACACAACTTATTTTGAGAGTCTATGAAGAACATGCACTACGTTAAGCAAGTGATGCGATAAATTAGGAACTGAGACTCTCTTTAACTCTTCTAGAACTATTTTTTGACTGTTACATTTATTTTAATGCCTTTCTCTATACTAGATGAAACAATACAATATTTTCTGAATATTTCTATACATCTTTGAACTGAAACATCTTCTGTATTTTCAATATCTGGAGTGATAGTCACATTGGCTTCAGAGATATTCCAGAAACCCTCTTTATTCCTTTCTCGAAAAATAATAACCTTAGTCTTTAGTTCATTTACGGTATTTTTCTTCTTAGTAAGGCAGAAATACAAAGAAGCGGATAGGCAATTTCCAATTGCAGCAGCGAGCAACATTGATGCAGTAGGACCTTTCCCTTCACCTCCTAGAATATCTACAGATTCGTCCATCAGAAGATCCGTGATTGAATCTTCATTAAAATCTACAATAAATTTGTAATCATCCAGTTTGACCATATTTAATTCATATTCAAATCTCTGAGAATCAGTCATATTTACACACAGAGGGTGGATAAAATAAGTATTTTTATGTTTTTGCACACTTCATTATTAACCAGAAATCAAGATATCATCAAGTACTTCTTCTAAGTCAGGTCTATCTGGT
Organism: Candidatus Heimdallarchaeota archaeon; assembly: GCA_030611665.1. Lineage (GTDB taxonomy): Archaea > Asgardarchaeota > Heimdallarchaeia > Heimdallarchaeales > Heimdallarchaeaceae > UBA460. The sequence continues at coordinate 4,471 of JAUWPI010000168.1, forward strand.
GGGTCATCCAAATCTGTCATTTCAGCATCTGAAATAGCGTCAGTTAGATTAATATCTACTTTTCCTCTTTTTCTCACAGAAGCAGGAACAACCATGGTTCCACTCAGATTTTCAATTTTATGTTTGATTTCCATAACCAAATCAACTAACATAGAAACTTGTTGATTATTAAAACCGGCTACTTGGTCTAAATCTGTTCTTGCTTGATCTTCAAAACTTGGAACAGAAACACTTGTAGCTGAAGCTATTGTTTTAGCCTCAGGTTCTATATTATTGTTGATAATTGCTTCTTCCTTAGAGGGGGATATAGCATCTGCTACTTTTGTAGCAATTTTTGTAGCAATAGCATCAGTGGGGAACAGTTCTGTTAATTCTGTCATAACCTGTTCTTGATTAGTTTCATTTAATTGGTAAATCGTATGCTTAAGATCATCCCGTTCATCAATTAAATCTTCAAATTCATTCTCTAGTGCAGAATATTTATCTTTGACTAATTTATTTTCTTTGTTAAGTAATTTAATGAGTTTGATTAATTTTGGAAGGCTTCTTGCTAGTTCTGTAGCATTGCTTTGCATTTCTTGATATCTTGCAACAGATACCATCTGAACACCTTTCTTTGTTTGTTCATTAAATTCTACTTCTAAAATTCCAACTCTTCGTTTTAGCTCTCTGTTCTGAATTAACAATCTTTCTACAAGCAGTTTAACCTTTCTCAAAGCTTCAAGTAGGATTTTGTTACGTACTTGTAACTCCTTAACATCTGTCTCTGAATAGTCTTTTTGCTCCAAAATTAAGTCTACATCCTCTTCTTCTTTATAAGACTCCTTCAACTTTTTTCGAAGTTTATCTTCGGGATGGAGATTAGTTGGCATGATAATTCACTACAAAGATAGAATAGCTATAACATTGGACTTAAAAAAAATTTGCATATTTTCCAAATCATTTTATCTAGTAGTTCAAAAGAATCTTTTAGTATTATTTTCACATCAGTGGAAAGTTTCTTTTAACAGATGTGCAACATAATTTCATGACCATTTCAGCGTATATTTTCTTTTCGGTAGAGTTAGGCAAAACCTCTCATGTTGTCAATGAATTAAGGAAAATACCAGAAATCATTCGTGTTGCAGTTGTTACAGGGGAATATGATATTATAGCAAGGATTACGACTAAGAATCTCGAAGAAAAGTATCGTATCTCAACAGAAATAATTCACATGATTGATGGTATTATTGATACTCAAACAGCTGTAATAGAAAAAGAAGAGATTAATGGATGATTAGATTAAATTGTCAGAAACAAGATCAGTAAGCAAATTTAGAAGAAAGAGTACTTTCTATCTGCTTGGTTTATCAAGCGGAATTCTAATGAGCATATTTGTTGTTTTAGATGATATTATCAGTTTAAAATATCTTACTGATCCTTACATTCTGGGAGC
>JAUWPI010000172.1 GCA_030611665.1 Candidatus Heimdallarchaeota archaeon
TAGGAGTTTGGTTGGAGAATATTGGCAAAAAGATCACAAGCGAGCTTATCATCATACAGCACCAATAAATCTGCTGTATGCACTATATCAGGCACTCTTACTTTTCTTTGAAGAAGGAGCGGAAAAGGTATTTCAACGGCATGCAGAATGTCACAATAAATTAAAAGTAGGATTAGAAGAATTAGGTTTGAAAATGTATGTTGAAGATAAGTATCGTCTTCCAATGCTCAATGCGGTATCCATTCCCGAAGGTATTGACGAAGCGGAAGTTAGAAAAAAGCTACGGTTTGAACATAAAATTGAAATTGGTGGGGGTTTAGGACCATTAACAGGAAAAATATGGCGAATTGGGCTAATGGGACATACTGCCCAACTGGAAAATGTTGAAAGGTTCCTAACTGCACTGAAAAGTGTTCTGTAAGCTTTATTCTCATCATTATATTTTCCAAACATTCTTCTTTTTCTATCTACAATGGATAACATTTTTATCTGCAAAAAAAAAATCGTTACCAGATACTAAAATAAAATTAGTAGGTTATTATTATGGGATTAGTAAAAACTCCAATGTGGAAAGTCCATGAAGAAGCCGGAGCAAGAATGATTGATTTTGCAGGCTATTATCTACCAGTCTCTTATACTGGCATTGATGAGGAAATCATGGCGACAAGAGAAAAGGTCTCGATTGTCGAAGTAACCGACATGGGTCGTTATTCCTTGAAAGGCAACTATGCCACTAAACTTATGGAACTCCTTGTTCCTCGTGATATGGCTTCCATGGAAAATATGAAATGTGGTTATAGTTATTATCTCAACGAAAATGGTGGTTACCGTGATGACACTATTCTCGGTAAAAAGAGCGAAACTGATTACTTCAATGTTTGTAACGCTGGCAGCCAAACCGTTAAAATTTTGGCTTGGATTGGTCAATTCGTTAAAATCTTTGAAGAGATGACAGGTGAACCTCTTGAGTTCAAAGACTGGACTTTAGAGACTACCATGTTTGCTGTTCAAGGACCTAAATACAAGACTGTTTTAGATAACCTTGGTGTACCAGATACCGGTGCTTGGCAGATGGTTGAAGCTGAAGTTGAAGGTTGTAAATGTCTATTTACTGGGACTGGTTATACTGGTGAGTCAGGCTTTGAAGTAGTTATTTTTGATTCTGATCTTGCTAATCCTGAAAAAGGAATCAAGGTTTGGAACGCTATTTTAGAGGCTGGTAAAGAAGTAGGTATTGTTCTCTGTGGTCTTGGGGCTCGAGATGCCCTAAGAATTGAAGCTGGCCTACCTCTTTATGGTGAGGACATTCATGAAGAAGTTAACCCCGTTGAAACTGGTTATGACTTCAAAATGTTCTGTAATCATTTCAAAGAACCTTTCTACTTTGGAAAAGAAGCTCTTCAAAAAGCCAAAAATGAAGGTGTAAAAATCAAGCATGTTGGTATCAAACTTTTAGAAAAAGGTATTCCTCGAGCTGATTATGATATCCTCAATTCTGCCGGAGAAAAAATAGGTTACATGGTTAATGGTATCCGTTCCCCTGTCATTGGTAATGTAGGTGTTGGTATGGGTTTTGTGGACATTAAATATGCTGTACCGGAGACTGAAGTTTTAGTACAAATTCGTAAGAAACAAGTTAAAGCTAAAGTAGTTAAACTACCCTTCTACGATCCTAAGAAGTGGGGTAGAAGAAGAGAAGCTTAATTCTCTTTTTTCCTTTACTTTCTTTTATAAAATTAACAATTATTTTTTCTTCAGCTGCTTCGAATATTTTCTAACAAAATAAGCTAAATTTCTTCTACTTCCTCTTCATCAATATAATCATCAGAATCATCTTCAAAATCTTTATCTCGTTTTCTTAGATATAAATCAGGATCTTCCCAAACGGGTATTTTTGCTTTATTTATGTGCTCATTCAAGAAAATTAATGCAGCTGTATCCAGATCTAATTCTCCTCCTTTCATTCTTCTATGTCTTTTTTCAGCGAACTTTTCTAGAAATTCAGGTGGAGATTCATATTCTATCTCATATTTTTCTCTTATAACATCAGGATTTATCTCATCTATTCTATGTACGAGAGCCCAAGCTCCTTTTATTGGGTCAGGTAATTTTTCTGAACGCTTAAGACCAAGTAAAACTTGATCTCCTAATGATAGCTGTTTTGGTATAACTCCAGGTGTATCATAAATCCTTAATCTGGTGGTTATCCTTAATACTTGTAATGCCCTTGTAAATCCAGGAACAGGAGCCACTGGAGCACTTGATCTACCTTTCAAGATATTGATTAGTGAACTTTTACCGGTGTTTGGCAACCCTATAAAACAAGCTGTGATGTAAAAGAAATCTTTTCCTACTGCTCGAATTATTTTATTCCTTAAAATTGAAGTGCTAAGCCTTTCTCTTGCTGAAGTTGGTATAACTTTTATTCCTTCTTCTTGCAGAATATCCTTCCACTTCTGTACAATAGGATCAGGAACTAAGTCTACTTTATTCATTGCAATAAAAAGCTGTTTTGATCTATTACGTAAAACTAAATTTTCAAATTTTTTTGCTCGAGATAATGTAGGAAATCTTGCGTCTATTACTTCGACTATTACATCACTCCCATGTATCATTCTACGTACCATAGTATCGAAGTCTCTTTTCTTAGATGACGCACTCATTTTTCTCTTTGGCATTGTAATCACGTTCTTTGTGAACTTTCTTTAATACTCTTTAGGGGGACTTACATCTGGGTGTCCTGTATCAAAAGGACCTTTTCTCTTTCTTGTAGGATCTGGATGTAAGGGTTCAGGAAATTTAGGATCTCGGAAATATGCTTCTATTATTTTTTTGAGTCTATCAACTTCTTGTTCCAACTTTCTAACTCTTTCCTCTAAAGGTAAAAGTTTTTTTTCCATATATGTACTAAAAGCGTGAAAGATATAAACGATACGTTTCTAGTCTTCTTATGAAATTTCATGATGCTCACTGTCATATTTCTCGAAAGAGCTTTCTCAAGGAGTTTGATATTAGTCCCTCAATGGAAGTATGGAGAAAGATGGGATTAGAATATGTGATTGGAGTGTCAACCAAACTTTCAGATTCTAAAAAGATAGTAGAAATGCAACGTTCGTACAAAGAGATTATACCAGGCATAGGAATTCACCCTTGGAGCGCTAAAAAACCTTTAACTGAAGAGATTAAATCCCAGTTTGTTAATTTAACCAAGTTGTGTGAGGTAATAGTAATTGGAGAGATTGGTCTTGATCATCATTTCATAAAAAAAGAAGAAAGATATCCTCACCAAGTTGATACTTTTAAGTTTTTTTTAGAATTAGCTGAAAAGAACAAATATCCTGTTAACATTCACCTAAAGGGAGCAGAGAAAGAGGGAGCAGAAATCTTGGGTTCTTACAAGTTTTCTAGCAATAATGTACTTATTCATTGGTACTCAGGACCAGAAGAAGTTTTTAGGAAGTTTCTAGACAGAGGTTACTTCTTTAGCATCAATCCCTCAATTTTATCTGGTTCTCCCCACATTCAAATTCTTAAGGAAGCACCGTATGAGAGAATACTAACAGAATCAGATGGTGATGTAAATTACAACATAAATAGTAAAAAAATCATAGGATCGCCTGGTATCATTCCAGAAACTTTAAAGAAAATAAGTATAATAAAGAAGGAAACAGTAGAAGAAGTTGCTTTCCAATTACAAGCAAATCTTCGTAAATATGTAAATAAACTTCAAAGGTAATATAATGTCAAAAAAAACTGTGGGAGACATATTAAATAGAAGAGATAGATATAAAAAAGATGTTTTGGAAATTCTGGAGACTAAAGAAAGAAAGGTTGCTTATCATTTCAATTGTCCAGACGGGATCGTTTCAGCGTCACTCATAAGATATTTGTTCTCACTTGAAAATCTTGAATTTGTACCTATTGACTATGGTCTTTTAAAAAACAAGGAAGTTGCTAACAAACTGAAAAATGCCAATTGGTTTGCTATAGTTGATCTTGAACCTTTTAACTTAACAAAAATAGAATACTTCTTTGATCATCATATATCGAGTGAAAATAAGGAGATAAACGCAGAAAAATATGTTTTTGACGCAAAAGCTCCCAGTGCAGCATCACTTATCGGAGAATATTTTTCATCTCTACTTCCCGATTACTTACTAGAATTAGCTAAAATGACAGAAATTACCGATACTGCAAGTTATAGTATTCCTCCACCATTAGAACTAGAAGAAGAATTTACCCAGTCTTGGGATAGGAAGATATGGCTTTTAGAAGATGCTTGTAAAACAGCTTTTTCTGTTAATCAGCATAGAGAACTAGTAGAAATTCTAACCAGTGAAGGATTAAGAGGAGTATTTAAGGGGAACATCCAGAATCGTGTAAAAAAGCTTAGAACTTCGCGTAAACGAGCTTTTGATATTGCTCATGGAATAGAAAAAACTGATTTTGTTATCATTATCGACAGGCCAGTTCATTACAACCTTTCATTTATTGCTGGTGAGGCTATGAAAAATGGAGCAAAAGGAACTGCTTATATTACTGAATATCCTGATGATGTGAAGATTAGTTTTAGATTAAGTAAGGCTTTATCAGCTGAAGAAATTGATAAATTCAGAGTAGATTTACTAGCACAAAGTATGTCTGGTGGTGGTCACAAACCTGCTTCAGGAGCAGAAACAGAAACACTTGAAGAAGCATTGACTAAGATTGAAAATTGGGTAAAGAATCTTAATTTCGAAATGAAAATTATTGATTTAAGAGAAAAAGAATAGAGAAAGAATAGAAGAAGAAGAAGTTATCCCTTTACATTTCCAATGGGGGTAACTCTTACTATAGGATTACTAATCTGAGCTAATTTTAGAGCGTTAACAACTTCATCAACATCTTTGTATGCAAAACCTGCCTCTTCAGCTAACCCTGGCATCGATGCTCCCTTAACATAAATACCTCTTTCTCTCAATTCTTTTTGTAAAAGATCACCTCTAACTTGCCTTTTAGCTTGGCTTCTACTCATGGTTCTTCCCGCACCGTGTGCTGTAGAACCAAAACTAACTTCCATTGACTTTTCTGTTCCAGTTAGAAGATAAGAGCTAGTCTCCATTGATCCACCAATGAGGATTGGCTGACCGATGTCGCGATATTCTTGTGGAATTTCACTATGATTGGGTGGAAAACTTCTTGTTGCCCCTTTTCTATGCACCATTAATTTCTTCTTTATACCGTCAACTGTATGTTCTTCAATTTTAGCAATGTTATGTGCAACATCATAGATAAGATTCAATCCTAGTTCATCTTCATCTTTGTTAAAAACCTCGGAAAAAACTTTTCTAACATTATAAGTGATAATCTGTCTGTTTGCGAAAGCCATATTAGAAGCACAACTCATTGCTGCAAAATAGTTTTCACCCTCTTTTGACTTAATAGGAACACTAGCAAGTTCATTATCAAGAATTGGAATTTTGTATTTGTGCATAGCTGTAAGACTTGATCTTAGATAATCTGTAGCTACTTGATGCCCAAAACCTCTTGATCCACAATGGATCATTGCGGTCACCTGGTACGGTTTTACAACCCCAAGTTTTCTTGCGATGTCTTCATCAAATATATCCCCTGGTTTGACTACTTGAATTTCCAAATAATGATTTCCTGAACCCAATGTACCTAATTGTCTGAGTC
>JAUWPI010000002.1 GCA_030611665.1 Candidatus Heimdallarchaeota archaeon
AAACAGAAAATTTTGAAATTAGTTTCTTATCAACTATATAATACTTAAACTGACTTTTAATATTTAAATAGTTTTGAGAAATCTGGATGTAGTTTGAGTGTGCGCTCTTTTGCACAACTCTTAAATAACTTGCAAACTAAGTAATATAAAATTTATTTTATGAGGTTGCGAGTTGAAAAGAAAAATCACACTAGTTATTTTGATATGTTTATTTATGCCTTCACAGTTGTTTATTCAAAATGTAAAAAGCGCTGATGTTCCTGAGTTTTTCTCTATAGCTTTGCTCTCACCTAATTCAAGTCACCGTTATTGTTGGACCCTACTTATGGAAATACAACTTCCAAAAATAGGGATTGGAGTATCCTTTCATGAATCAACGGGATGGTCAAATATAGCTCCACGAACATGGGATTATCCTTTTATCGACTATGATTATATTCCAACTTATGATGAAGGAGGGTATGATATACTCTTTACTGGCAGGTTCTGGTCTTTGGATTTCCAACTACGTGGATTATATGATACAGTCTCATTGGTTCCATTTGGAGGTAATTACTATCAATACATTAATCCTATATATGATTCAACCTTAGCTAAATATAATCAAGAATATAATCCAGTTCTTCGAACACAATATGCACATCAACTTCAAGCTATTCTTTATGAGGATTTACCATCAATAAGCGTTATTTATTTCAGCGATCTTTATGGTTTTAATGCAGAGTTAACAGGAATCAACCCCCTTCTACTTTCTACATCAAGTCAACGAATAGAGAACTGGGATGATCCTATTGATCATATTCTCAAATATGCGGTTAATGCAGATTTGGTTGAACAAAATATCTTCGTTCAAGAGAGTTATTTTGATGGTATATGGATGCAAAATACATATGGATCTTTATTCAGTCGAAACCCAACAAATCTAATGTGGGAACCCAACATAGCTACAGATTGTATTATAACTGATGGTGGAACAAATCTAACAGTCACTTTAAATCCTAATGCTAAATTTAGTGATGGTGATGAAGTTCTAGCAGAAGATGTCAAGTATTCTTATGAGTTATACATGTCTCCAGCTGTTGGTTCATCTTCATATGGTGACTTAACCAAATGGTTTGCAAACAATGATTCAATTGTTGAAATGAATTCTAATACTATTAGTTTTATATTAACTGAACCTTACAACTTCCCCCTGAGCTTACTATCTTATGGAATAATCGATAAAAGTGATGTTGAAGCTAAAATTGCTGCTTATGGTTATGATATATTCAATCAAGATCCAGGAACAGGTAATGTAGGGTGGTCGTTAGTGAAATCATGCGGACCAATGATGCTAACTGAATACGATTCTGTATTGAGTGTAGTAAAACTTCTTCCAAATCCATACTGGCACGGAGAATCAGTAAAACTAAACGAATGGCACGAAATTTTTATTATAGGCAAAGATAACGGTGTTGCTGAATTGATTGCAGGTAACATCGATATTCTAGATAAATATTACTTCCCAGTACTTGCTGATTTTGAAGACATTGCTGGTGTAGAAGGAGTTCTTGTAAGTGATTCTTCACACCAAGAAATGTCTATTAATATGAAACATCCTATTTTAGGTACAGGTGAACTAACTCCAGTTGGTACTACTAAAGCTGCTAGAAGCATCAGAAAGGCAATAAGTCACATTGTTCCACGTCAAACAATTGCAGATGAGGTTTTTGAAAAACTTGGTACCCCTGGAATATTGCCTATTCCAAAAAGCTGTATTGGTTTTAACGAGTCTCTTGAGCCCTATAGTACTAATTTAACTTTATCAAAAGAATACTTGAAAGCAGCTGGATATGATCTTGACCCTACAACAACTACATCCTTTCCAGCTCTATACATAATTATAACTATGTTTTTTGGATTAACAGTTGTTCCAGGAGTGTTAAAGAGATGGAAAAAGAACTAGTTTTTTTCTTCTTTCATGTATTTTTTCCTACCATTTGTTCTGTGAAATCTATCAGTTTCCTCTTTTCTTCCGTGTAGCTACTGTAAAATAATTTTGCTCTCTCCACCCATTTTGAGAGTTCATCTACAGATTTCTCTCTCTTTGATACTAGAAGAAATATTGCTTGATATGGGATAATATTACCATTCGTTAAACTGTTTTTCCCAAATTTCCAGGCTAATTCATAATTTTTTAGCGCTTCTATTTTTTGGTCTTTAATCGTATGCAGATTTGCTAAATAAAAATAAGCTTGAGGTTCCTCTGGATAGAGCTTTTTTATCTCTTTAAATATTTTAATTGCAGGATCAATCTGATATTCAGTTATCGTACTGATTCCCGCTTCTAACAGTGTGCTAAAATATTTTTCGTCTTCCCCCATATTTTCCTCTTCGAACCTTACCAACGGCATTTACTTTCAGTTATCTCTCTTTCACTAACCTATAAAAACATCACAAAAATTATTTTGCTAATTTCAGTATTTTTTTGATATGATTAGTCTTTTGAAATCAGCATTTGTTATTAGTTAAGAAATTCAATAAATCTTAACAAATCTTATCTTTTCTATTACTCATTTTTCTCACATAATCCTTAAATAAACAGAAGAGAAGAGTAAAATTGTTTCATTTATGGAGGTTTAAAATTGAAAAGAAAAATAGTTTTTATAATAATTTTTTGTTTGTTTGTTTCGTCCATCGTAACTATCCATAATACAGCAAAAACAGAGGTACCGGAGTTTTTCTCTATTGCTTTACTTTCACCCAATACAAACGAAGCCCGTAATCAATGGGCACTGTTAATGGAACAACAATTACCAAAAATTGGTATTGGTGTATCCTACCATGAATCTACTAGCTGGGATAATATTGCCCCCCGTACATGGGCATATCCAATTCTTGATGATTACATTCCAACTTATGCAGAGGGTGGTTACGACATGCTCTTTACAGGTTGGTCATGGGGACTTGATTGGGACCCAACCGGTTTGTGGGACACAGCAAGTTTGATACCAAATGGTGATAACTTCTATCAATACAGCAACACTGCTTATGATGATAGATTAGACGAGTATCTAACTGCATTAGTTCCAGCTGAAAGAACAGCAGCAGCTCACGACATACAAGGAATGTTGTTTGATGACTTGCCAACTATTGTACTGATCTATCCAAGATCTCTCTTTGGTTTCAGTGAAACAGTATCTGGAATTGATGGACTGTTAATAGCAAGCTCAAATCATAGAGCAGAATATTGGGCTGATTCAGATGACGATATCATCAAATATGCAATTCCTGCAGATTTGAAAGAACCAAACATCTATGTTGCAGAATCATTCTATGATATGCAATGGATGCAAACTGTTTATGGAGGTCTAGTAAAGAGAGCACAAGATACTCACGACTGGGAACCAGAAATTGCTGAAAATTTCACAATTTCAGAGATTATTGACAGCAAAATCAATATAACAGTGTTCTTAGATGAAGACGCTAAATTCAGCAATGGTGATCCAGTATTACCATCAGATGTCGTGTATTCATATGACTTATTCATGGATCCTCTTGTAGGCTCAACAAGCTATAGTTTCTATTGGAAATGGTTTAACACAACCGATCCACTCAATCCTGCTATCCAAGTTATTGGTGATGATGTAGCTGGTGGTGAGTTACTATTCCAATTAACAGGAGTATATAACTTCGCAACAGGCTTACTTGCTACCGCTATCATTGATAAGAGCTATGTTCAACAAGCAATTTCAGATTTCGGTTATGATATCTTTAATGAAGAACCATTAACTGGTAATGTCCAAGACATACTTGTTCGTTCATGTGGTCCTTTCATGATGGCTGATTTCAATGCAGTTGACAGTGTTGTTAAAATGTTACCCAACCCATTCTGGCACGGAGATGCTGTTCTATTAGATGAATGGTATTTAACTTTCATATCTGGTAAAGACAGTGCAATGGCTGAATTAATCGCTGGTACCATTGACATTATGGATGCTCAATACTACCCAGTTTTATCAGATTTTGAAGGCGTTACTGGTGTACAAGGTGTCTTAATTAAAGATCCATCACATCAAGAAATGGCAATCAACATGAAACATCCTATCATTGGAACCGGAGAACTTACACCTCTTGGTACAGCTGCCGCAGCTTTGAGTATTCGTAAAGCAATAAGCCACTCTGTTCCACGTGATACAATCGTTTCAGAAATTCTTGAAGGATTAGGAGCGCCTGGTACTGTTCCATGTCCTGATGCCGCAGTGGACTTTGATGACTCCTTACCAGTTTACGCATACGATATAAGTCTAGCAATTGACTTCGTTGAAGCCGCAGGATATACTGTCGAAGTTCCAGTTCCAACTGCAACAGGTATTGCAGGTTTAGTATTCCTATCATTCTTAGGACTAGCAGCACTTATTGGGTTTAAAAAATACAAGAAATAAAGAAACTTTTTTTCTTTTTTCTTTTCTTTTTATTTTAGTTTTCAAATAGTTTTGAATATACTTAGTTTTGTTTTACAATATGGGCATCTACCCTTTTTGCTTATCCATAATACAAGATGGTCATAATGAAAAAGATGCTCACAAAATGGACATTCCAGACCATTTTCGTAAACCTGTTGAAAACAGACCATGCATTTGTACTTGGACTCTTGACCTTCAATAATCTGTTTGCCTTTACTCTGGACTTTTTTGAAGAAACGTGCTGTTTTGGAAAGATTGTCAGCAACCACTATACTTTCTTCATCAATTTTTGGTGTTTCTCTGCTATCCTGTTCTTTAGTTATAACAACAGAGGCATTAGCTTTCAGATAATTTACATAATCGCTCAGTATTCCTTTGTTGATTTGAGGATCACCTACAACAATTAGCTTCTTTTTTGCTCTTGTTATGGCTACGTTTAATCTTCTTTCATCCCCAAATCCTCTATTCCCACTCGACTGAGATTCGGTTAAGGATAGAACAATTAATTCCCTATCACTTCCTTGAAACCGATCAACTGTATCAGTTGTGAGATTTGGTGGAAGATATCTTCTCATTTCTCCTACTTGTCCTCTATAAGGACCTATTATTCCCATTTGATTAATGTTCAAACCTAGTTTCAAGAAATTTTTCACTATTGATCCCACTGTTTCAGCTTCTTTTTTGTTGATTTTCTTATCATGGAAAAACATTCCTTTTATAGGAACATAAACTAAGGGGGTTTTAGGATCATAAATTTCTGGGTGGTCTAATTGAGAATAATCTCCATTATAATTACCTAGGTCAAGAAGATTTTGTAATTTTACTAAGCTATCAAACGATTTCAGTTTTCCTTCATAGAATTTTTCATTGGAAAAATCTACAAGCTTCTCATTCATACGAAATTGATGAGTTAAAAGATGAATAGCTTCTGGGTAGAGTTTAGCCAATCTCTCGAATAATGAAACACTCAATCCTTCTGTCTGAGCTTTTTGGCTCTGTACGACTGGAGGTAGTTGTTTATGATCTCCTACAAGAACAAACCTATCCCCCTCCATTAAAGCTGATAGTACAGTTGGTTCTGTCATCTGACTGGCTTCATCAATTATTACTGTCTGTATCCCTAATCTCTCAAAATTTGGGCTAGAAATTGTAGATGTTGTTGCGACGATAATAGGAATCTCATTTAACAATTGAGAAAACGATTTATCTGGATTTTTATCTCTATATGTTTCAAGAGTGTAATCTTTAATTTCATCTTGCGTGGAATATTTACGTCCCAACCGTACAAAATTGGTAAAGTGATTTGCTATTAGGTAAGAACATATGTTATCAACTGCTCGATTAGTAAACGCGGTAAGAAGAACTTTTTCACCGTTTTTTGCAAGTATTATGGCTGATTTTGCAATGACATATGTTTTACCCGTTCCTGCAGGTCCTTGAATTAAGGAGAAGTTTTTAGTCCCTAATATTCGCTCAATACTTTCATTTTGTACAGGGTTATTTTTGACAAACTCACCCTTAACTGGCTTTATAATTGGGGGGGTAGTGCCAAGAATAGTCTGTCTGAAATTGTTTCTCTTAAAGACTAAATTGAACAACCCCCTTTGCTGTCTTCTAAATCCTACATCTAATGAATAGATATCTACAACAGAGATAGATCCAGCAACAGCCCGAGTCGATATTTCAAGTGAGTTATTAGAGATACTAGAAACAGCTCCAGTAATTACACTTCCTTTGTGTATGCTTCCTTGACTTAAAACGACAATATCTCCTTCTCTCAGTTCGGACATATTATTGCATGAAAAAATCAATTTAGTATTTCCATTTTCCTTTATTTCGTTTTCAAGTTTCAAACCATCTATCGCTTTTCCTTTGGCAACTCTCTGGTTTATATTTAATTTCCATAAACTTGCAAAATTCTGAGAAGATTCATTCCTTTCTTCACGTATCCAATTTGTGAAACGATTGAAGTACTCTTGATTTGTATCAGGCATAGCATTGTGCGTACATAACAAATCATGAGGACAGGTTGAGCATCTTCTTTCTTGATTTAAACCTGCACAAACCATGGCACAAAAATGTTTTACAGAACATTTTTTGCATCTGTTCAGTTGATCTTCTGGTAAAATTGGCGGATAATATCCCAAGTATGAAATTCGGTAGGCAATGTTTCTCTGTTCTATCGCATATCTAAGAAGGTTCCAAGAAGGTTGTGCCTTCTTAAGAATAGCTTTGTTAGTTCCTACATAAATCACAGTACCATCACTGGGTTTTGACAAATCAAAATAATCATCAAGACCATATTTGTAGAGTGTAACTTGAAGTAAATCAGAAAATCGGATATTATCATCTGCATGAACCTTTCCAGTTTTGAGCTCATAGATGTGTCCTGAATTGAAGAGATCTATTCTCCCTCGAATACCAAAAGTGGGTGAAAGAAACAAGATTTCAGGAAGAGAATCACCCTTCAACCTTTCGACAAAAGAATCGAGACTCTCTGCCATTTCTCTCAATTCTTTGTTAACATCCTCTTTAGTGTAACCGAATTTTTCGAACTGCAATGAAAAAGACTCAATAACAGAAGATAGCTGTTCTGAAGGTTTGGTTCCGCTTGCTATTGCAGAACCAAAACTATCGTGTATGATTGAACCACGAATTGCTATATAGGGTGATGCTGTTTCACCAACTATTTCATTGAGATAATAACTCCTTGGGCAAAAAGAAACATTGTTTACAGCTGTTGCATTAATTAATACATCTGGATCCACAACGACTATAGAACTTGATCCTGCTGAAAAGTACACAGAATCCTTATCTTGTATCTTTTCAATATTGAACAGCTTAAGTAAAGTATACGGTTTAATGTATTCTCCTATAACATGCCAAGGAGACCAAAGATTAACTATGAAATTTCTATTCTCAGAATCTACTAGAATAGTAACACGAGGATTATCTCCTCCATTTTGGGATAAAGTCTTCAGATAGATACAAGTAAGAGATTCCATATATAATTGAATAATTTGAATACAATAAATAAATATGTAGGTAAAAAGTGACAAAAACTTCGTAAAAACAGGAAACTTGTAAGAATAAAAAAAAGATAGAAACTAGTGGAAAGGATTACTCAAAGTCAATACATTCACTTGGGCATTCGTCTATACATAGTCCACAATCTGTGCAATCTTCTTTTCTTGTAGTAACTGCAACATCCTTTAAATCATAAACATTTTCGGGACATATATCCACACAAGCACCACAAGCTATACAACAATCAGCGTCTACTACGGTTGGCATTTTTCTTTTACACCTTATTTTTGACTCCCGTTTTTGAGCACCTTTTTAAAGTCTTCTCAATCTCTATGTAATTCTTATTTTTTTATCACATTTTATTCAAATTAAGAAAAAAAAGTGAAAAGACAAAGATTTCATTTATTTTATTTGAGATGATCTTCCTCTAGCAAAGTCAGCAATAACTATGTAAGAAACTAGCTTTGCAAAGTAAGTAGACTTGCTTAAGATTCCAACAACTTCTCCAGTAGCTTCATCTTGTGCAGCAATAAGAACTTCTTCATTTTCTCTTTCAACACCGATGAATCTTGGCAGTTCAACACCCGTTCCAGTATCTCTGAATCTTCTGATTTCTACATTAGCTTGAGATTCTAATGCTGACGAAATCCAAGCGCCATCTGTATCCTCATCAAGTTTTGTTACTAGAGTAACTTTAGCTGTTGTTGGTAGTGATTTAACCGCTTCTAAGGGGATGTATTCCTTGTGTGGAGATAGTATTGTAACCCCTCGTTTCGTGTCTTTAACGATTCTAGCAATGTTCTCTTTGACAGCTTCTAGACCAATAATAGATGTTGTCTGAACGGGGGGAATGGTTGTTTCTTTTGAGGTAGCTTCAAGAGATCTGAAATCGTTCTTCAGTTTCATAGTCATGCTCAGAAGATAGTTTGCTGTATCTGACATTTTACGGTTATTATCTCCGATAAATTTAACTGAATCATTGACTTCTGAAGTAAGACTGCCAGCGAGTAGTTGTTTACCCTCTTCTATATTTACTTTGGATGCATTTGCTATTTGGTCAACTGTAATTACAGCTGAATCTAGTGATTGCTGTAAAAAGCTGTTTAGCTCTTCCTTAAATGAAGAAGTAGTTGTTTGAACTAGATTTGAAACTTCTTGAAAGTGCTCTGTTATAGCTGTTTCGCTTTCTTGTATTAATGTTTCAGTTTTGCCTACCAAGTCTGACCATTTTTCTTTCAATTGGTTAGAACCAGCAACAAATGAATCTGAAAACACTGAGTTGAGTTGGTCAGATAATGTACGAAATGATTGAACATTGCTATTCAAATTCGCAATAACACTATTCGAAATCTCATTGAACTTATTGGAAAATTCTTCGTTGAATGAAGTAAATCTTTCAGTTGCTCCTACTTTAACTTCACTGAGTTTTTCATTATAACTTTGAATTGTCTCATTATAATGACTTTCTAGCTTTTGCATAAACATATCTCGTTCACTCACTAGATTGTTTCTCTGGTTTTGTTCATTGTTTTGTAGATCAGTGTATTTGAGAGCCATGCTCTCTTTAATCTGTGAGACTGTTGCAGAAATAGTTGTGTTTTTTTGTTGTTGTAGTTCACTCACAAGAGTAGTTTTTATGTTTTCAATTTTTTCATTGAGCGAGTTAACAGCTTCTTGAATATTTAACGAAAGTTCCTCTACTCTTTGGTTAAGTATCAAGTCTAATGATTCTCCTAAACCTTGAAGGTTTGTTGAAACTGCTTCAGAAACAGAATCAACATTCTTCTCAGCATTTCTGGTTATCTCTGAAGAATATCCGAGATATTTCTCTGACTGCGTTCTATTAAAAGCTCTAACATCTAATTTTGAGACATTGATTCGTTGTTCTATTAGCTGCATCAATTCGTTAACTTCAGACAAATATTTTTGATGTAATTCGTTTAGCTTTGGTTGTAATGACTCAGAAACAGATTGGATTGTATTTATAGAATCCTGTGAAAGTTGAGAGATTTGATTGTTTGAAACTGTAACTGATTCTTCAGTCTGTTGCTTAATATTTCCTACTACTGTGTTCAATGTAGTTTTAGCTTGATTTAAATTACTCACATTTTCATCCAAGTATCCTTTAATAGTAGCATTGAATTCAGCTTTCTTTTCTTCTCCTAATGTATTGTAATTGGAAATTAAAGCTGCAGATTTTTCCGCTACCGCTTGTTTCTGTTGTTGATTTAGTGCATTAAAAGATGAATGAGATGCAGACAACGAACTGTCAATTGCTGTTTTCTTTTGTTCTGCGTTTTCTTCAAACTGTCTAGTAAGGCTTTCCCTTAATTGATTGAAACTCTCATTTTTACTTTGTATGAAACTTGTTGTTTCTGCAAGATTTGTCTTAATTTCAGAACTTAGTTTTTCACTGGTTTCAGCTAAGTATTCCAATGGGATTTTAACATAATATTTGTTGATATACCCTTCAGAAACTCCGATGGCACCTTTGTTTATCAAAGCATCGAGAGCAACATTTACCTTAGATAAATGTAAGCTGCTAAATTGAGCAGTTTCAAAAGAGGTTAACTGCCCACATCCCAGAAGAAGTTGATAAATTTGTTTTTCTTCCTGTGTTAATTCTAATCTTTCTATAAAGGACATAATTACTCACCTTTAAGATTCAAATTTGACTATATAAAATAAGAAGTTTGTGCATAGTTTATAGTACGATACAGTAAGAATCTTTTTTAACAAGAAAATGTTTTTGGTTTTGTGGGGATTTATGTCTAATTACGAAATAGTCTCATGGGATCAATCTTATCAGATGACGTTCTATTTGTTTGAAAAAATGGTTGAAGAGGAATACTTTCCGGAGATTATTGTTGGAATTGCTAGGGGAGGATGGATACCAGCTCGTTTACTCGCAGATTTCTATGGTAATAGGAGAACGGCTAATATTAAAATTGAGTTTTATGATAGCAATTCTAAAGCAACAGAAAATCCTATCATCACACAAGAAATATCGGAAAATGTGGAAGGGAAGATTGTTTTGATTGTTGATGATGTAGCTGACTCTGGAAAAAGCCTTGAAGCCGCTATTGAACACATAAAATTAATGAACCCTAAAGAAATAAAATCTGCAACATTATACTACAAAAAACATAGCATTATTGTGCCAAATTACTTCATTAAAGAAACTCAATTATGGATTGTTTATCCGTGGGAATATGGAGAGTTTGTAGCTTTCCAATACAACCAGCTCCGAAATAGTATGTCTGTTAAAGATATTAGCAAAAAACTAAAGGACATAGGCATCCCTTCTCCGTTAGTTGAAACTTATTTCTCAATTATTCTTACTCAGGAAAAAAATAAAATCGGTGGTAATAATGAATCAAGATAACGAGAAAGAAGATGTCGACCTACCCATCGAAGTCATAGATAGAGTGAATGTTGGAGTGATAGCAGTCTCTTTGAGTCTATATGAGGAAGGAATGGATCTTGAAGAGCTCATTGAGGTTACAGGTATAAACGGGGAAGATGTTTCCAAGTGTCTAGAATATTTGATAGACACTAGAATGGTCCGTAAAAAGATGGGTTCCGACACATATAGGGTATCGAATTTCAAGAAAATGCTACAATTTCTCCTCTCTGAAGGTATGGTATTTCCCTCAGAATAGTATTTTACAAATGTCAAGAAGATATGAATAATTAATTAGTCAAAACTATTTTTCTAAAAAGGAATCTAGAGAAATCTGTGATGTTTTGTTTTTAGTTTCTTCTTGAACGTCTTCTTGAATATCTTCTTGAACAATCTTTGAAGATGTCTTCTTTTTTGATTTATTCATATTCGCAAAAAACATCAAATCAATTTCAATTTCTTTCGCTTTTTCTAATCTAGATTCAGTAATTTGTACATACGCTTCTTCGTACAGAGTCATAATTTGTTTTGTCATTTTTGAAGTGCCATTAGTCAAGAAGTCTACATCGTCTTCATTGTATTGTAGCCAAACAACAATCCCAGCAGCCATAGTAGCGTCAGCATTAAAGATAATTTTCAGATAGGGATAAATATCTTTAGTAAATATTCTAGTAGAGCAATGAAGTTTTACTATACTCTTCGTTGCTAGTTGTTTCATTTTTGCGGTTTTTCCTCTCAACCTTCCCATTAATGCCCAATAACTCGGAAAACTAAACTTAGTATATTTGAAAGGAGATTGTTTTACAATATTTATTGAAGAAATCAACATAAAAAAATACTTCAAGAAAATCCAATTCTGTTTTCTATAGCATAATGACAAGTAAATATCAGCTTCAGCAATTAACTCATATATGTTAAAAAGTTCAATTGAATTTGCAGCCTGCTTCCAAGCATGTTCGTAGACATAGTATAGTAGTTCTCTATAATCTACATTAACTCCATCAAGAGCGCGTTTTGCCTCACCATAATCTTTAGCAGAGAAGATATTTGTTAAAGCTGCATCCAAATTGTGTTTCTGATTTCTTGGTGAAAAAATCATCTCTAAATCCTTTGTACTAAAAGCAACGCCTTGTAAATCATTAATTGCAGATCGTGCATCTCCACCAGAGTTTTTTGTAATTGCAACTAATACTTTTTCTTCTATATCGAGATTCTCTTTTTCTGCAATTTTTTGTAGTAATAGCAGTATTTCTTGCTCTGTGAAACTTTTAAATGTTATAACTTTCATTTTTCTTTTTGCAGCTTTCAGAGATTTTGCTGAAGGATCATTTGCTGTGCATATTATGGGGATTTTGGCTCTATCTATTGCTTTTGCGAGTGCTGGTCCTCCTCCACGATCCTCATTTCCGAAAAGCCCATCAGCTTCATCAACTAAAATTAGTTTCCTGACTCTAGCGCCTTGAATTACGGTTCCTTCTGTTGAAGATAGACCAATTAGTCGTTCTACTGCAGCTTTGTTTCTTTTATCACTAGCATTAACTTCTACAAACTCATAATTGTATTTTTTGATTAAATATAGTACAACACTTGTTTTACCTACACCAGCGGGACCTGCAATCAAAACAACCTTCTTTTTTTGTGCATTCCAGGTTATTAACCAGTCCTCAATTTCCTGAACTAGGGTTGAGTTTCCAATAAAATCTTCAAAAACTTCTGGTCGGTATTTTTCTACCCAAGGTATTGCTTGAATGTTGGTTTGAGAAGCCATTCTAGTCATTTAGGAATTCTATATTTCAATATAAAAAACATATGTTTAAGTGGGAAAAAAAGAGAATTTTTCTCTTGATATAAATTACTACTTATCACCATTACTAGAATCTTTGCTACTTTTATCCTTATCTTTTCGGAAGAGCATTTTTCCTAGAATTCCTCCCAATATGCCCCCAGCGAGTCCTACGACGGGGATAAATATGAAAGAGCCAACTACCAAAGTAAAGAAGAAAACAGTGAAGAAGGAACCAGTAAAGCCTGCAATGGAAATACTCATAGCATCAACCATAACTGAAAATATTATATCGAGAAAGACAAAAGAGAGCATAGCTGACCAAGCTCCAGACCTTAAACCTCCTCGAGAAGCTAATCCACCAGCAAAGGAACCTATTAACCATATTGCAAGAATAAGAATATACATTCCTGTACTACTAAACGGAAAAAGATCTATGTCAATTGAATTGTCAGTGAATGTTTGAACAACATCAAAAATATCAGGTAAATCTATTGGTAAAAAGATATTCACAACTAAGAGTGATAGAAGGGCTACTACAAAGTGACCACCAGAAGGATGATCTGTTATCATGATCTCATTAAAGGCAACCAATCCTGGTTGGTCAAATGTTGGCCACAGTATCAGTATCAAGAGAATAACAACAATTGTACAAGTAACAAAACCAATGAGAGTTTTCCATATACGTCTAAAGAACATCTTACTCAGAAAAAAAAGGTGATTTTACTATTTAGACTTTTGCATTTACAATTTGAGAGTTATTTTCAACATAAAACTTGCCAAACTCTAAAATAGTATTGATAGACAGGTCAAAGATCCTTGACATTTTTCAAACTCACTCATTTCTATAGGGATAACCTCAAATCCTGCGTCAGAAACAATATTTTGAGCATTACTGAAATTATTTGACATAATCACAGTACTTCCAATTGACAAACAATTAACTGAATAGCTTTCTCTTTTAGGGATTGATAGAAGAGTAAGGTCTTGTATAAGAGGCTGATTTTCATATTCATCACTAATAATCATCGTATTCTTACCTAGATACTTCATATAACTTTTGAGATGAACAATGTTAGGATTATTGATAGTATCAACTTTGATTTGTAACCAATCTTTCATTTGTTCTGTTCCAAGCTCATTTGTTCTTTGTGTTATACCACAGATCAACCTATTAGGAAGATGCAAAACATCTCCACCTTCAATAGTAGCTGGTTCTGTTGCGCGTTTAGTTGCGAAATATTCCTTGAGTGCTTCTTCTACCTCTTTATCTTCACCATGACGACTTTGAACACCCATTCTTGTGATAAAAGCTCTTTTTCCAAAAACTACAGCAGTATCCTCAACGAAACAAGAATCAGGGTACTCTTTCTTTGGAGGAAGTTTGATTAGCTCAAGCCCAAGACTAGATAATACGTCACAATAATTGATATGTTGTTGTTTTGCTTTTTCAAGATTCACAGTATGATGCAATGGGTGCGAAGAAACACATTGTGTGTAACTTATACTAGGTTCCCGTACTATCGCTTTTTTGGCCTTCATATGGCAATCATTTTTCAATTATAAGATTAATTTATATATATCTCTATAGTAGAAATAAGTATGGTGCTTATCGGTCAAACAATTCAAGCTCACAAAGGGTTGGAATGTGAACATCTAATCAAATTTGCCAAAAATTTGGGAATAGAATCTTGCGAGTTAAATCCACAAGGTGTAAATTTTGATAATCTTGATAACGTAATAGAAGCTGTAGGGGATATGGTAACAACTTTTCATCTTCCAGTTGATGAAATCGATGGATATGATTTTTCTTTTCCTGAGAAACAAAAAGAGATTGATGGAGTCATTAAACTAATTAATGAAAATATGGATAAATTAAACATTATAGTTGCTGTATTTCACCCAGTTGAACATCATGGAAAATATGAAACGTTAGTTAATAATGTCAGCCAACTAAGAATCCCCGTGGTTGTAGAAAATGTTATGAGTCAAACAGATGAAGATTTTCTCGATTATTATAATAGATTGAAAAAAGATTTGGGGAATCAACTGAAAGGATGGTTATTTGATGTAGCTCATTCATACATTCAAAACGGTTCGGAGACATATTTAGACCTACTTGACAAAATGCCTTTTAGTGAGTTAGAAAAAATTCATTTCTCTGATTGTAACGAAGGTGAAGATTCACACTACTCTTTTGGATCAGGTGTATTGCCAATTAACGACATTTTGCAGAACATAAAAAAAAGAGGTTATAGAAAAATAATAGTTAATGAGATTGATGCTCATCCTACAATATGGGATACTATTGATTCGTATAAGTTGGTAGCAAAATACTTCAAGAGAGGTCTTTATATAAAAGTTGCATTTAGAAAAATGATATTCAAACCAATAATTCAAAGAAGACTTAGGAAAGCCAATATTAATCTTTAACAATCGATAGCTTAGCTTTGTTACAACTGACATTCAGGACAATAGAAAGTACTTCTTTTATCTTGCACAACTCTCCTTATTTTGCTTCCACAATTATTACATTTTTTATCTTTTTTCCCATATACTTGGTGCCAGTTTTGTGCTGATCCCTCTCCACCGTCAGGAGTTCTGAACGAGCTAAATGTACTACCCATAGATTCTACTGCTTTATGGAGTGTTTTTGAGATAGCAAAACCTAGCTTGCATCGCTCTTCATCTGTCAATGTTATTACTAGTCTTGTAGGATTAATGTTTGCTAGTGCCAAAGATTCGGATTTATATATATTTCCAATACCAGCAACTAATTTCTGGTCGAGAAGAACGGAACCAATCTCTCGGTTTGCGTAATTTCTCTTATTTATTCTTAGAAGAAATTCATCTATTGGAAAAGTAGCCAAGAGTCCATCTATACCCATCTTACGAATTGGTTGATGTTGAAGCACAGAGTTATAATCTTCATAAATTTTAAATTGTCCAAAATTTCTCGTGTCATAAAAAACCACATTTGGCAATGTTTCAAATTCGATTGACACCTTTGAGTGTGAAGGTAAAATCTGATTTTTCTTTATTAATAGAAGCCAGTTACCAGACATTCCTAGATGGTTTAAAATAACTTCCCTCTTACCAAACTTAAAAATCAAAAACTTTCCAATCCTTTCAATGTTCGTTATTTGATGTCCACTAAACTGATCAAATTGAGTTTGTCTATTTTGATATTTCCGATACTTTTGGGAGAGTTCAGTTAGATGGATTCTTTGAATTTTTTTCCCAATAATTGATTTCAATGAACGTCTTACACACTCAACTTCTGGTCCTTCTGGCATCTAACTATCTCCTCGATTTTATTTGTGATTTTTTCTCTGTTTTGCATATTAATTTCGAAAACTTTCGTATCACTTCTTAGTTTGATTTTCTTTGTGAAATCATTATCCCTAAGCATAATAGTTCCAAGAACCTTGTTCTGATCAAGTGCTTGTATAACAAATTCCTTGAAAGAATGTGAAAAAAGTTCCATTTTCCCAATTTCATCAATAACAATCAATTTTGGTATCTTGTTGTTTATTTCTTTTTCTAGTTTGCTAACAACGAAGTTTAGGTTATCCAAATAAACACCATACCTTCCCACCCTGTACCTGCTTTCTATATTTTTCTTAGAAGCTAGGATTTTCTTAATGCCTGAGTAAGTTTCAATTGTAAAACCGGTTCTAACGTTATTTTCTTTTATTTCCAGTGTAATAAAACCAATTACATCAATGTTAAGTTTTGATATTATTGTTGAGATTAGAGTGGTTTTCCCCGTTCTTGGAGATCCTGTCACAAGAATATTTGTCATATAATCACCCAAAAGATTAGAGAAGATCCTTGGTTCTACAAATGATTCTTTATTCTCCTTCTTAAAAAGTCTTATAAATCTGGTCTTTTACTTCTTTCAAAAGTTAAAGATAATACTCCAACACTCGAGTGTGATTAAGATGAGCAAAGATTTCAGAGGAGTAACAATAGATAGACGTATTGATTTAAAAGGTAAATCTATTGTCCGCTATGAAAAACATGGGAGGCGTTATGAATTACTTGTTAATCCTGAACCCGCTTGGCTATTTATCCAAGGTGAAGAAGTAGAAACAGATGATATTTTTGAAGTTTATATTGTCTACGAAAATATTTCTCGAGGAGTTAAAGCTACACAAGATGATTTGGATGTAGCTTTTGAAGGATTAACCGATAGAGAAATAGCTATAAAAATTCTAAAAGAAGGTAAGTTACAGTTAACAATAAGTCAACGAAATGAAATCCTTAAAGACAAGAGAATTGAGATAGTAGATTTTATTCACATTCACTGTATTAATCCACGTGAAAATACACCAATTCCAAAAGATCGAATTGAAAATGCAATTCTAGACTTAGGTGTCAACATTTCTTATAAAGACGATGTAAAAATCCAGGCATTAGAAGTCATTGATTTATTGAAACCAATTATGCCAATTAGACTTGAATCAGTAAAATTAGCTGTAAAGATTCCCCCAAGTTATACTGGGGCCCTATATGGTTTCGTAATTTCTGCTGGAAATCTTGTTCAAGAAGAATGGTTATCTGATGGCAGTTTAGCAGTTATTGTTAATATCCCTTCAGGAACTCAAGCTGATTTCTTAGAACAAATTACATCTAAAACAAAAGGGAAAGCTCAAGTTAAAGTTTTGGAAAGAATGTCGGAATAGAAAAACAAAACGGTGATATAACATGTCTAAAGTTATAGCAAAAAATCATGCAATAGTTATACCAGGTGATCTTTTAGCTGAAGGACCAATTAATTATGGAGAAGGAATTGTTAAAAGAAATGGTGAATATTATTCCTCAGTAGTTGGTTTATTTCAGGATAAAGGTGATTTTATCCAAGTTAAAGCACTAAGAGGAAAGTATATCCCTCGACCTGGTGATTTAGTTATAGGAAAAGTCATAGAAGTTGGCTTAACAAGCTGGATTGTTGATATAGGTTCGCCATATATTGCGATACTTAGTGCCAATAATGCAACAGAAAAACGCTTCGACCCAATTAATGATGACGCCAGAAAAATCTTCAGTTTAGGAGATATAATTCTCACAAAAATAGCAAGTTTTGATAGAACGAGAGATCCCTTGCTTATCACAAATGAAAGAGGATTAGGTAAACTAAGAGGGGGGCGATTAATTGAAATAGAGGCCTCTCACATACCCCGTGTTATTGGTAAAAAAGGCACTATGATCAATATGATAAAAAGATTGACTAGAACCCAAATAATCACTGGCCAAAATGGAAAGATATGGGTTAATGGAAAGAAGATAGAAGATGAATTGAAAGCAATTCAAGCGATAACAAAAATTGAGTTAGAGGCTCACACACAAGGTCTAACTGATAGAATTCGTGATATGATATCAGAGGACCAACAATAAATTTAAGGTGATTATAATGGCCGGAGACGGAAGTGTAAAACTCATAGATGAGAAAGGAATAAGATTAGATGGACGCAAAGTAGATGAATTACGTCCTGTAAATATTAAGATTGGCGTTATTAAAAACGCGGATGGTTCAGCAGAAATACGAATGGGTAAAAACATAATTGTTGCTGCAGTTTATGGACCAAGAGAATTACATCCAAAACACAGAGCACTTGCAGATAGAGCATTAATTCAGTGTTTTTATAGAATGTCTACATTTTCAGTAAGTGACAGGAAAAGCCCAGCTCCTTCAAGGAGAGAAAAAGAAATTTCCCTGGTTATCAGCAATGCATTAGCATCTGTTATTCTAACAGAAAAATACCCAAGAACAACAATTGATGTATACTTACAGGTGTTGCAAGCTGATGGAGGAACTCGGACTGCAAGCTTAACAGCTGCCTCTGTAGCCTTAGCTGATGCAGGTATTCCTATGAAGGGGCTGATAGCTTCTGTAGCAGCTGGTTTAATCAATGGTCAAGCTGTTCTTGATCTATTTGATATCGAGGATCAGAAGGGTTCAGGTGACTTACCCCTTGGATATTGTCCTGTACTTGATGAAATTTCTCTTCTTCAATTAGATGGTGTGTTTACTGTTAAACAATTTGAAGATAGTCTAAACATTGCAATCAAGGGAGCTAAGGATCTTTACGAAATACAAAGAGATGCTCTTAAGCAAAAGTATACAGATATACGTGCAGAAGTAGAAGTTCCTGAAAAACCAAAAGTGGAAAAACCAAAAGCGGAAGAACCAAAAACTGAGGATCCTAAGGTCGTTCCCAAACCAGTATTAAAAGTTGAGAAACCTAAGACTGAGGACCCAAAACCTAGCAAAGATGATAAAAAAGAGGTCGAATAAAATGGGTGACAAATACATAATTAGTGAAATAGAAAAAGACCACATCCTTTCATTGCTTGAACAGAAGAAAAGAATAGATGGAAGAACATTTGATGGTTTTCGAGAAATTAAAATCGAAACAAATTTTGTAGAAAAAGCAGAAGGTTCAGCAGTAATAACTGTTGGAGACACCAAAATTATTGTTGGAGTTAAAGCTACATTAGGAACACCATACCCAGATTCTCCTGAAAGTGGAGTAATAACAACTGGTGCTGAACTCTCACCTATTGCTTCACCTTACTTTGAAAGTGGACCTCCAAGCAATGCAGCCATTGAATTAGCAAGAGTTACTGATAGAACTATAAGAGAATCACACTGTGTTGATTTATCTAAATTATGCGTTGTTCCTGAAAAACATGTGTGGATTCTTTTCATTGATTTTTACGTGTTAAATCATGATGGTAATTTATTTGATGCTGCTGCATTAGGCGCAATGGCAGCTTTAGCAACAACAAAAATACCTAAAGTAAAAGTTCTTGATGATGGTTCCATAGAGATGCTAGACGAAAAAGAACCACTAAAGATAGATCATCATCCTGTTGCTGTAACATGCTATAAAATTGATAAGTACAAAATTTATGATCCAAATTTCAAAGAAGAGCGTGTATCTGATTCAAGAATCACAATTGGTTTTGATGAAGAGGACAGAATCGTAGCTTTGCAGAAAGGATATCAAGGAACTTACAAGCCTGCAGAGATTATGGAAATAGTCCGTGAATCTTTGAATGTATCGAAAACTTTAAGGAAAGAGCTGATGAAATCGCTCTCGTAAATAGAAGGTGTGAATCATGGGTAAAACAAAAAAAGTAGGTTCAACTGGACGATTTGGTGCTCGATATGGTAGTACTATTCGAAAAAGAGTAAGGCAAATAGAGGAAAAAAGTAAATCCGTCTATAAATGTCCAGTATGTAATATGAAGACTCTAAAAAGAGTAGGTTTGGGAATTTGGGAGTGCACCAAGTGTGGAGAAAAACTTGCAGGAGGAGCTTGGGAACCCAATACAAGTGCTGGAAGAAGTATCACAAGAAGGGTTACACGTATTACTGAAGGATTAAAAGAAGAATTTTAAATCTCTCTCTTTCCCTTACTATTTTATTTTTTGTTTACAACGTTTACCTTTTAATTACTATGTACTTTTTTTCTCAAATGACAAAGATTGGTTTCACTACATCACGTTCTCCTGCAAACAAAACTCGTTCATTTATACATGACATAGTTAGTATTGTTCCCCAGTCTTCAAGAGTAGCAAGAGGGTCAGCTACCATGGCTTATACAATTAATGCAATGAAAATGAAGGGATATGAAAACGCTGTTATAGTTCACTCTGTTAAAGGAAACCCGAATTTTATGCGAATTTATGATTTAACTGACGAACCTAAAGAATTACCATTTGCCATAAAAATTAGAGGTTTAACACTTTCCAGAGAGTATAGAAAAGAAAACAGTAGATCGAGACCAGTTTTTTCAATACTCATCTCTTCTTTAGAAAATTCATTTGAGAATGATATTCTTAGAAAAGTTTTTCAAATCACAAATATAGGGATTGATAAGATTAAAGGAAAAAGTTACGTAACCCTATATGCCGACTATCTTGATCGAGATGAAGGATTAATTTTTCTTGAATTTTTGGACAATAAAAACAAACAAGTAGGTCCTAGGATGAAAATAAGAATTGTTCCGAGAGAGGTAGAATGACATCGCCATTGTAAAGTGAGAGAAGTATGAATGCTCAGTCAATAGATTCGATTAGTATGACAGTAATAATTCAAGTAACGGATAATCGGACATGTAGTTTGCTTTATGAAACTCTTGTTTTAGAGTCCAGGTATAATCCCAACGATAGAGCACAGGCAAATTTGACAGTTGATAACAATCTTTTAATTTTAGAAATAAATGCTAAGGATCCTGTATCTGCTAGAGCTTCAATTAACTCATTCATGAAATGGATAGGCATATCGCTTCAAATTATTTCAATGACAGAAGATACAGAGAAGTAGATCTGTTCGATCAATCAAACTGTATCAGAATTTGACAAAATTGAAAACTTAGCACTTTTATCCAAAAAAGATAAAATAAGAGGATTTTTCTTTGTAATATGGGTCTCGAAAAACTAATCTCTTCAATCACAAAAGAATTGTCAGGAGAGAGAACAAAACAATTAACAGGCATTCTTTCACAATATCATAGGATCCAAGCAAGTAAGGAGTTTTTGGCTGCTTCGGAATATATCTATAACAAACTGAAGATGCTAGGAGATAATAATTGTCAAATCCATGAATATATAGCTGATGGCACAAAGAGAAATTATGAATGGTATGCTCCACTCTCATGGGACATTGAAGATGGAGAATTAATACAACTAGAACCGGATGAGCAGATTTTATGCAGATTTTCTGAAACTCCTGAAAGCATTTGCACGCATTCAAAGGACACTGACATTGAGGGGGAAGTTATCCACATTGGAAGTGCAAAACCAGAGGAGATCGAAGGCAAGGAAATTGGAGGAAAAATAGTTCTTACAACAGGGCAGCCTAGAGCGATGATAGACCAATTAAAGGAATTAGGAGCGATTGGTGTTATAGCTTATCCTTCAGAAGAGAGAGCCAAAGGGCACTCTGAAATGATACAATATGTTGGATTGTGGCCAAATGCGGATAACAAAGAAAAATCTACTTTTGGATTTTCTATTTCAAGAAGGGAAGCCAATAAATTAATTTTGCAAATAAATCAAAAGAAAAAAGTAATTGTTAAAGCAAAAATCAAAGCGATCCTCTATGAGGGTAACATGCATGTTTTATCGACAAAAATAGAAGGAACTAAAAATCCCAAAGAGGAAATTATATTGATAGCTCATATTTGTCATCCAGCACCTTCAGCCAATGATAATGCTTCAGGGAGCGCTCTTTTATTCGAAGTATATAGATCATTAAAATCTATGATAGATAAAGGGACAATAGAAAAGCCTCATAGAACAATTAGATTCTTATGGGTGCCTGAATTCCATGGCACCGTTCCTTGGATCATAGAAAAAGAAAAAGAAAAAGGATTCACACCAATATTTTGTATAAATTTAGACATGGTTGGAGAGCATCCTGTTCATGTAGGTTATCCTTTTACATTTAACCAATCAAGTATTTCAACACCCTCTTATCTAAATGATGTCATTTCAGATGTGATAGAACATGTTAAGGACAATCCTGCAGCGATTGAACAAGGTGGTTGGCAATTTCCATGGAATTGTAGGATTGTTTCATATTCAGGTGGATCTGATCATATTCTTTTCAATGACGAACCATTTCGTATCCCGTCTGTAATGTTTGGTCATCCAGATACTTTTCATCACACTAATTTAGATACAATTGAAAAAGTTGATCAGACTACATTGAAGAGAGTTGGAATTACTACATTAGCAACAACGATTATTGGATCTAGTTTGGATAAGTATTCAGATATTATAGCAAAAGCCTATGTCACTGGATATCAAAAAAGAAAAGCTAAACTCATAAATATGGTCTCAACAGAAGTCGAAAAAACAGAAGAGTTTCAAGAAAATAAAAAATTTACTTATAGGTATATAATTGTTGAAATCATCAAAAAATTTGTTGAAAATGAGAAAAAGTCTATAGAATTAATGCAAAAACAGTTTCAATTTTCAGATAAAATGATGATTGACTTTCTCAACAACGATTTAATGCTACTATTAAGTAATATTCTACAGTATTTTCCTGTAGTTTTTGATCAAAATATTGAAACAGAGTATAGCGTTATATTTCAACAGATACCAAAAAGAAAATGGAAAGGACCAATTAATAGCTCGAAATTATATGAGATTATGAGTTCAAGTTTTAAACTGAAGGAATCATCACAGATATCTGATAAGCAATTAACAGAACTACAAGAATTCTTTAAAAAATCATCCGGTGTATATGGAGGATTTATACTTGAAATCACTAATTTGATAAATAACACAAATACAAAACTCGATATACTTACATTACTAAGTTTGATAAATTGGAAAGTACTAGAATTTCAAATTCTTGAGGATATCTTGCAATTGCTTGAGTACCTTGAGTATATTGTTTTTTAATTTTCTTTTTTCTTCAATCTCTAGCTTCGTAACACAAAACTTCTTTCTAGCCTTTAGCAATTATTTTATATGTATATAGTATAATAGTAGTTTGTAGATTCAAGATGCCAAAAGAAGATTTAAAGTCACTAGTTAATTCTGTAAATATGTTGAAAAACATGGTTGAAAGCATTGTTGCAGCTGTACAAGAGAGATTCAAAGATTATGATAATGTTGTCGTATCCTTGAAAGAAAGGTTAGACAATCTAGAATCTTCCAGTGGATCGGTTCCAACAACTCCTTCACGAGAAATTAGTTCTGACATAACAGCGAGAACAGAAACATTAGAGAAACGATTGGACACATTGAATGAGAGACTATTGCTTATTGAAACTTCAAAAGGTGAAGTAGTTGAAGCACTCCCAACACCTGAACCAGAAATTAAGGATGAAGTTGAATCTGTCATTACAGAAGCACCTCCGACACCAGCACCAGTTCCAGAGATAATTGAAACTTTGAAAGATTTCGAGGAACCAGTAGTGAAAGAGGAAAGCGCTGCAGTTCAACCAATTGTAGGTGTGCCTTCTATACCAACTCCAGGAGCTATTCCAACACCAGCACCTACACCTAAACCTGAAGGTACTATTGGTGTTCCAACACCTGCGGTTGAAGTAACTGCACCTCCAACAGAGGTATCTGTGCCTGCGCCTGCCCCCACTCCTGCATCACAGATTACCGAAGCTACAGAAAGGGATGTTAGTCCTATTTCAAAGCAAGTATCAGGAGCAATTCCAACACCACCAGCGGCAGAAGAAACAATTCAACCAGAAACTGAAATTCAACCTCCTGTACCAAAAGCAGAAGAAGTGAAACCTCCTGAAGAAGGAAAGTCTGCTGAATTATTTGGAGAAGCCGTAAGTGGAGATAAAGCTGAGCTACTCAAAGCTTTGAAAAAGCTGGAAGATTTGTAAATCATTCCCGACAGTAAATTTCAAATATAGTCCTCGAACGTTTGACTAATGGTAAGTTCATTAATAGTTTACATAATAGCATTTACTGTTCCCTTATTTTTATCTGGAATAGGATTTCCTTTTTTCATCAAATTTATGCTAAAAAAAGGAATTTTTGGGATAGACATTCACAAGAAGGAACAACCAAAAGTTGCAGAAATGGGGGGTATTGTCATAATTATCTCACTTATAATTAGTTCAGTGATAGCAATTTTAGTTGTTGAAGATTCAAAGGTACAACTTATGATCGGTATGTTCTGCATAACAATAACAATTGCTGGGATCATAGGTATCATAGATGATTTTTTGACTTTAAATGCTATACTAAAACCAGTTCTTTTACTTATAGCTTCTGTTCCAATAATTGCTTCCACTTGGTTCAGTACCGGACCATTATACAATCCTGAACCATTATTTCCATTAATAGGTCAAACAAGATTAACAATAGTTTACCTAATGCTCTTACCATTTGTTATTACGGTTCCTGCTAATGCAGTAAATATGATTGATGTTTTTAATGGCTCAATGGCTACAACTACAATCATTGTCCTTATTACATCCTTTATTGCAAATATAATCATATTTGATAGAGATTATACTATTCTAGATCCAACAAATATTTTTATACTAATGATAACTGGAGTTCTAATAGCTTTTCTAGTTTATAATCGCTATCCAGCCCGAGTTTTTGGTGGTGATTCAAGTAGTCTGACAATAGGTGCTTCTTTAGGAGCTATCGCTGTTCTAGGTCGTCTTGAAATTGTGATAATAATAGCCATTATTCCATTTATAATGAATTCCTTTGGAATAATTAGTAGTGTTAAAGGATTGTTAGAACGAAGAAAAATGGCTAGACCAACAAAGATGACGAAAGACTGGAAGATTGAATCTACCAATGATCAAAAAGCTCCAATCACATTAGTAGGATTGGTAATTCAAAAAGGCCCGTTACATGAAAAAGATGTTGTAAAAAGTTTTGGAGTTCTTACGGTTTTCAGTAGCATACTAGCAATAATAACTGCCATATTGATTAGAGTGGTGATTTAATGAGGTTACATAAACTAACTCCAAAACTATATAGGGTTCTTGGTCTTGAGTTATTTGTTTTTGGAACCTTCATAGGCATTTGTGCAATTATCGACTCATTAATTGTTGGTTTCCCAGAGAATCCAAACCCCACAATCAATTTCATCATTGGTGCTTCCAAGGTAATTATTAGTATAATATTGATAGCTATTTGGTTATACGTTTGGTACTATATTACAAAGCGACTTATGGTTAGTAAGGAGGACATAAAGGAAGCAAAGAAAATTAAGAGAGAAAAGAAACAAGTAAAAATGCAAAAAAAGAAAGAGAAGAAAAAGAATATTAAGACTTAGCTTCTAACAGATACAACCTTTTCTTTAGCATGAAAAACTTCTTTGAAAACTCTAAACTTGAAATTTCATAGTCTTCGAACTGAGATTCAATTGCAAAAAGTTCGTTTTCTACGTTAAGAATTTCATCTTCTAAATGCTTCTTCTTTTCCTGATTTAGAACTCGAGTTGTAATTTGTGAGGAGTTCTTTGATTGTATATCTGCTAATTCTGTCTTCTTATTTTGTAAAATAATTGATAATTGCTCTTTCTGTGCAATTAAAGGATCCAATTGATTTTTGGGTGCTTTCCACTTTGGTCCAGTAGTAATCTTTCTAGCAGGTACTTTTGAGAACAAACGGATAACCTCTACAATCACTTGGAATAAGTGATAACTAGGTCTCCATCTGGCAAGGACTCGCATTTCAAGGAACCCTTCAGTATTGATATTTGGATGTGTTATTTGTGTTAATATTTCAATTTCTGGTGGAGAATCGGGAAATGCATTTGGTAAACTTATCTCAACTTCTACAGGAATTTCTCCTTCATCGGAAATTGCTGAAACAAAACCTCTCCACTTTGTTAAATTTCCATCTATTGGTTCGAATGCATATGCTCGTTCCATAACAAGACTATATTCTTTCGCTAAGATACTATCTGGAATAGGCATTTTTATTTCTGACTCCTTTCGAAATATAATTGCGCAACGCCTTATTTATAGATTCGCTTTTGATTGCAATGAAAAAGTTATTTTCAATCCTTACACTTTTAAACGTAAAATGTTTTTTCGAAATTGATGACTCGTATAGCTGTAATTAACCAGGATAAATGTAGACCGGATAAATGTGGTCAAGTTTGTTACAAATATTGTCCTTCAGTAAGGGCAGGTAAGGAAACTATAACATTTGACCCTCCGAGTAATAAAGCGGTTATTCATGAATCTTTATGCTCTGGAATTGCTATATGTGTGAAAAAGTGCCCATTTCACTGTATCACTATAGTAAACTTGCCTGAGGATTTTGATAAGGAAGTTACACACAGATACAGTATAAATGGTTTTAAACTACATCGATTGCCTATGCCAAAAATTGGTCAAGTTATAGGTTTAGTTGGACAAAATGGTTCTGGAAAATCAACAACTTTGAATATTTTACAGGGTACCCTTAAACCAAATCTAGGAAGGTTTGATAATCCTCCTGAATGGGATGATATTATAGAAAACTACAGAGGAACTGAGATTCAGTCTTATTTCCAAAAACTTGCGGATAAAGAATTGAAAACTATACTGAAGCCTCAAAATGTGGATAAATTACCCCGTGTTGTAAAAGGAAATGTCTCAGATTTAATTAAAAAAGTAGACGAAAAAGGAATTCAAGATGA
This sequence comes from Candidatus Heimdallarchaeota archaeon, assembly GCA_030611665.1. GTDB lineage: Archaea > Asgardarchaeota > Heimdallarchaeia > Heimdallarchaeales > Heimdallarchaeaceae > UBA460. The sequence continues at coordinate 26,811 of JAUWPI010000002.1, forward strand.
AGTTAAAGAAATTTTTTCTTTAAGTAAGGTTTGGAATAGAGATATCTCAAAATTAAGTGGTGGAGAGCTTCAAAGAATGGCTATTGCGGCTAGTATTGTACAAGAAGCAGACGTTTACCTCTTTGATGAACCAACCTCATATTTGGATGTTAAAGAAAGAGTCAAAATTTCACAATACATTAACGAGATGAAATCTCCAAAACAAACTTTGATTGTTGTAGAACACGATCTTGCTATGCTGGATTATTTGAGTGATCAAATCCACATGTATTATGGTGAGGCCGGTGCATACGGCATAGTTAGTCATCCCTATTCTGTAAGAGAAGGAATTAATATTTTCCTTGATGGATACATCCCCTCAGAAAATATGCGTTTTAGACCAGAACCAATTATCTTCAAAAAAACATCATTTGAAGATAAATATACTTCGCATCGAATAGCTATAAAATATGGGGATATGACAATGGATTTTGATACTTTCAGCCTTTCATCTAAAGGGGGAGAACTCTATAAAGGAGAAGTTATAGGCATCATTGGACCAAACGGCATTGGAAAAACAACCTTTGTAAAAATGTTAGCAGGTGAGCTAGAACCCACAACAATCTCTGAACCCTTAGAATTGCTTGTTCAAACTTCTACTACGGAAGAAGATAAATCTGAAATTTCTCTAGGAATTAGAAATGAACATAGAGAGAAATTAACTGTTAGCTATAAACCCCAATATCTATACACAGAATCTGAAAAAACTGTCGAAGAATACATGCGTGAAATCAATCCAGTAATGTTAACAAGTGGGTGGCATAAGTCAGAAATAGTAAACCCATTAAAATTTGCAAAACTACTTGATTCTCAATTGTGCGAACTTTCAGGAGGAGAATTACAGAAAGTCAGTATTGCAGCATGTTTAGGAAATTCGAAAGCAAATTTATTTTTATTAGATGAGCCCAGTGCATATATTTCATCTGAAGACAGAGTAAATGTTGCAAAAGTTATTAAAAGAGTTGTAAGTCATTACGGAATGCCTGCTCTGGTAGTTGAGCATGATGTAATGATGTTAAATTTTGCTTCTGACAGATTAATTGTTTTCGATGGAAAACCAGGCGAAATAGGAAAAAGTGGCAGAATTGGTTCCCTTCAATTGGGCATGAATGATTTTTTAAGAAAAATGAATATAACATTTAGACAAGATCCCAGAACTCTCAGACCTAGAGTAAATAAGAAAGATTCACAATTAGATAAAAAACAAAAAGCAGAAGGAAAATATTTTGTTGCCGCCTAACTAGTTGAAATATTAAGGGGTTTTTACAGTAATTTTCAGTTTCTCTTCTTTTTTCATGGATTCTAATTTTCCTTTTTTGATTTTCCCTTCCATAATTGATCTGGAGATAAGTAAAGTAATTTTTCTTTTTATGAATCTGAATCTAGTTGTAATCCAAATAAGTGGAATGAAAAACCAAGGTTGTATAAGATTTTCCTTCGGTTTTATTACAAGCCTAGCTATTTTTTCAGCTAGTCTTGACACTGAATAACTTTGGTATGAAGAATCATCCAAACCTGCCACTTTATGAAACTCTGTACCATAAGGCCCAGGAAAAACTGTTGATACTTTTATCCCATACGCTTTTACTTCTTCTCTGATACAATCACTAAATGTTTTAACAGCAGATTTTGTAGCGCAGTATACAGCAAAGGGATACACTGGTAGAAGTGCTAGGGAGGAAGAAAGATTGATTATATGGCCATCATTCTGTTCTTTCATTATTGGTATCACTAATTTAGACATTTTTACTAAACCTAGAATATTCGTTTCAATGAGCTCATCTATTTCGGAGATTGGTTGTTCTAAGAAAAGATTAGCCTTACCTAAGCCAGCGTTGTTAATCAAAACATCAATTCTACCAAAATTCTTCAATGAAAGCTCGATTATTCTAGCTCGATCATCTCTAGTTCTAATATCGCCAATAATTGGTAAAACTATGATTTTCAATTTTCGTAACTGCCGAGTAGTTTGCATTAATTTCTTTTCTCTTCTAGCCACGATAACTAACTTTGTACCATAGTTTGCTAATGCTAAAGCAACGTTCTTTCCAATTCCTGAGGATGCTCCAGTTATCAATACAACTTTTCCATCTTCAAAAAAAGAATGGTTCTTGTAACCTTTCTTCTTACTCATATAATCGAACTATTTTCTAAAACATTGTATAAAAACACAAAAATAAAAAAAGAATAGATAATAACGAGAGGAATTTAATCTTTTAATGATTCGAACCATTCAGGTAATCTAATATCGCTCAATGGAACACTATCACCTGGAAGATAAGGTTTGATATCTAAAACAGGTGTATCATCCAAAGCATCAATTCTATCAATGTATAATCTATTATTTTCCACCTTCAGGAGTTTTACCTTTGTAAGTCCAATTGGATTGGGTCTTGAAGGACTTCTGGATGAAAAAACGCCTGTTTCTACGGGATTACTCAGTCTAGGTGGCGTCACTAACAGTGTTGCTCTATCTTTAGGGGTGTCTCTCATTGAAATCCACCACATTACAATGATGTGCCCAAATTTCTCTATGTGTTGCAAACCTAATGTGTAGGGGGCACAAATTTCAATGTAACAAGAATCTTGTTCGATTTTTACTTCTCCTATCTGATATACATTAAAAGAACTCATAATTATCAAATAACAAGAAGAACAATATCATTTGAACTTTTCTAGGTGTTTATATCTATATTCGAGAGGATTTCTTTAGCTTTAAAATCAGTAAGAAGATCCGGATAATATTCTCCATAAATAGCTCTGCCCCATAAAGGAAAGATCATTGTTTCGATGATTTCATTGTCAGGTTTAGTTAAATTACCCATCTACTAATCATTTTCTCTAATATTATTAGATTTTTCGGAAAAAGGAACTAAATCATAACTTTTAAAATTGGAACGAAAAATGTGAGATTAACTGACGAGATGTCCACCCGGGAATCGTTAGGTGATTAAAATGACTAAAAGTATGTATAGGTATATCGGAGATTTTTGGAAAAATCGCAATTCTCCTGAATTCAAAGATCTTATGCGCCAAAGGATTATTCAATGGCGAAGAGAGGGGGCTACTGAGCGTGTTGAGAAACCCACAAGACTGGACAGGGCTAGAGCTTTGGGCTATAAAGCTAAACAAGGTTATATTGTTGTTCGAGCTCGTGTTAGAAGAGGAGGAAGAAGAAAACAACGACCAGTCAGAGGAAGAAAATCTCGAAACATGGGTGTAAACAAAATCACTCCAAAGAAGAGCATCAAAGTTATTGCTGAAGAAAGAGTAGGTAGAAGATATAGCAACTTAGAAGTCTTAAATTCTTACTGGGTAGGTCAAGATGGAAAGCACAAATTCTTTGAAATTATCTTGATAGATCCACAGCATCCAGTAATTGCAAAAGATCCCAGAACAAGCTGGATTTCATTAAAAGAGCTTCGTGGAGATGATGTTTTCTACATCAAAAATCCAGTACATAGAGGAAGGGTTCATAGAGGTTTAACAAGTGCTGCTAAAAAATCTCGTGGTCTTCGTAATAAGGGATACGGTGCAGAGAAGATTAGACCATCATTACGTGCTCATGGAAGAGGAGGAAATTAACCTCATTTTTCTTTATTTTTCAACATAACTGTACTTGTTCACTATGCAAATATTCATTTTTGTAAAGAGAATTTCTTTGTTTACTGAAGAGAAATGGAAATCATAGCTAGCAAACTCACTTTTAGTTTTTCAGTTCATGTAACTGAAGTTATGGAAAAAAACATGACTGCATTATCAAATCTTACTAAAGGAATTAACCAAGATCATGTAATAATTACTGAATCCTTATTAGAGGGGGGTTATGGTAACCCTATCAAGTTTATTGAAGCATCTTTCACCAAAACTACAACTGTTAATAAAATAATTAAATATATATCTTCAAGATTGTCAGATGAGGACAAAGAATATTTAGGTTCTGAGTTCGAAAACAGATTTGATTCCAAAAGAAGTACCTTTTTCTTGAGATTTGATAAAAATGCCATCTATGCTGATAAGCTGCTTATTACAGATTCCTCAAATATAATAAAACTAGCAATAAAATTAAGAGCGTTTACCAAGCAAGCTAATTACAAATCTTTTCTAATAGAAAGTGGTATAATCATATAAAATAAGGTTAGAGCACTTCATTATCAAAATACAGAATCTTTTTAAATGTGGTAGAGGAAGAGACATAGGCACTGAGGAATTAGGATGGATCGCGAAATTCGCTAAAATAAAACATTTTTTGAATAACCTCCGTAGCGTGCCGTATAGAGTTTCTAACAAATATTTTGGAGAAGATTACTTTGAATAAGAAGAAACACGTTTTCGAAACCGTAAAAACAACACCCTCGTTTCCTGAAGAGGAAGAAAAAATCCTAGAGTTTTGGGAAAAAAGTGATGTTTTCAACAAAGTGAGAGAAAGTAAAAAAGGTAAAAAGTTATACAGGTGGCTAGAAGGTCCACCAACCGCAAACGGTTTACCTCATGCAGGACATGCTCTTACAAGAGCAACAAAAGATGTATTTTTGAGATACAAACTCATGCACGATTTTGATATTCAACCATACATTGCAGGTTGGGATTGTCACGGTCTTCCAGTTGAATTACAGGTTGAGAAGGAACTTGGTTTTACAGCTAAGTCTGACATTGAAGAGTATGGAATGAGAAACTTCAATGAAGCGTGTAGGAAATCAGTCTTCAAATATGTTAAAGAATGGCACGATATGTCAGTAAGAATAGGATTCTGGTTAGATTTAGATAATCCATATATCACCATGGATGAAAACTACATAGAGAGTGTATGGTGGTCATTAAAAGAGATATATAACAAAGGTTTGATGTATCTTGGTTACAAAGTTGTTCCATATTGTCCCAGATGTGGTACTCCACTATCTTCTCATGAAGTAGGACAAGGTATGAAAGAAACAACTGATCCTTCAATATTCATAAAATTCAAATCACTTGATTTCGATGACACATACTATCTTGCGTGGACCACAACACCTTGGACTTTGATATCAAATATCTGTTTGACAGTGCATCCAGATATAGATTATGTTCAAATAGAACATGAAGGAGAAAAATTCATACTTGCTAAAAAAAATGCTGAAAATCTATTCGAAGATTACAAAGTTCTTAAGAAATTTAAAGGAAAAGACTTAGAAAGAAAAAAGTACGAACAATTATTTCCTTTCATTGTACCGGAAGAAGAAGCGTTTTTTGTAGCTCTAGCGGACTATGTTACAACAGAAGATGGTACCGGCATAGTTCATTCTGCACCAGCTTTTGGAGAGGATGATTCAATAACAGGAAAGAAATATGGACTGCCCTTGATGAATCCTGTACTAGAGGATGGTACTTTCTCTGATGAAATAACTGATTTTGCAGGCTTATTCGTCAAAAACGCTGATCCAAAAATCATAAGGAATCTAAAAGATAGAGGGTTACTCTTAAAGCAGGGAATTTACAAACATACATATCCATTTTGCTATCGCTGTGATGGACCATTGCTATATTATTCCACTGAAACATGGTACATTAAAATGTCTGAAATGAGAGAGAAGTTAGTTGCAAATAACGAACAAATACGTTGGCAACCTGCTCATTTGAAAGAAGGTAGATTTGGGAATTTCATACGAGAAGCAAGAGATTGGGCATTATCCCGCAATCGATTTTGGGGAGCACCTCTGCCAATATGGACATGCCTGAATGATCATCATACAATATTAGGAAGTCGAAAGGAACTTGAAGATCTTTCCGGGAAACCATTACCCGAAGGCTTCAGTTTGCATCGTCCATGGGTAGATGAAGTAACTTTCGAATGTCCAGAATGCAAGGAAGTAGCTAGAAGAGTTCCATATGTAATAGATGCTTGGTATGAATCTGGGTGCGCGCCTTTTGCACAATATCATTATCCATTTGAGAACAAAGAGTTATTTGAAAAGCACTTTCCATTTGACTTTATCACTGAAGCTATAGATCAAACTAGAGGGTGGTTTTACACACTATTAGCAATAAGTACAGTTCTATTTGATAAACCAGCTTTCTTGAATTGTTTAACTATGGGATTAACTTTGGATGGTAGTGGCAGAAAAATGAGTAAGAGTAAAGGCAATGTCATCTTTTCTCATGACATTATAGACCAATTTGGAGCTGATGCTGTTAGATGGTATCTATTTTCAAATCCTACATGGTCAAGTGTTATATTAGAACCAAGCCACATAGGTGATTCTATGAAGAAACTAATACTAACGCTTTGGAACAGTTATAGTTTCTTTGTTTCTAATGCAAATGTTGATCAGTTTGACTTAGTTACCTTTTCTGTTCCATTAAAGGAAAGACCAGAGCTCGATCGATGGATGATAAGTGAGTTGAATTACCTAATAAAAACAGTAGAGGAAAATATGGAAGATTTAGTAGTTCATCAATCTGTACAAGTATTCGAGAAATTTGTTCTAGATAAATTTAGCAACTGGTATCTTCGCCAATCAAGAAGAAGGTTCTGGAAAACTGAGTTAGATCAAGACAAAAAATCAGCTTATATCACAACTTATGAAGTGCTCAAAACTTTAACAAAATTACTAGCACCGTTTATACCATTCTTAACGGAGACATTATACAAGAATCTTGTCAAATCCTTAGATAAGGAAGCACCAATAAGTGTGCACATGTGCTTATTTCCAAAATCTAACGAAAAACAAGTTGATTCACAACTTTCAGAAGAAATGAACAAGGTAATAGGTTTAGTTACTGCAGGACGAAGTATACGCTCTTCAGCTAATATAAAATTGAGACAGCCTCTTTCTGAACTAATAGTTATAACACCTCTGGGCAAGGAGGAGCTAATCTTGAAGTATGAAGATTTGTTCAAAGATGAACTCAATGTGAAAAAAGTAGTTCTTCAAGAGAGCTCAGATAAATTGGTTAACTACGTTATTAAACCTAATTTCAAAATTTTAGCTCCTAAAGTAAAATCTGTAGTTAATGACATAAGAGTAAAACTAGAAAATCTTAAACCAAAAGAAGCAAATGAATTTGTAAAAAAACTCATTTCAGGAGAAACTATACTTCTTAAATTAGAGAAAGAAGAGTATGAACTAATGCCTGAAGACTTAGAATACAGAATAGACGTACAAGAAGGTTTTGCTGGTGAGGAGGCTGAAGGCTATCTATTGCTGTTTAATTCAACCATAACTGAAGAACTTAAACAAGAAGGCTACGTGAGAGACATAATAAGAAGAGTTCAAACAATGAGAAAAGAACTTGATTTAGAGTATACACAAAAAATACTATTAACCATAAAAACTGATGAATTTGGCTCGAAAGCTCTTGAAAGGTTTATAGAATACATAAAGGAAGAGACCTTAAGTTCAGAACTCAATTTATCTATGCCTAAAGATGGTCACATCAAAGAATGGGAATTTGACGGTTTTAAAATTACAATTGGACTCGTTCCAATTTAATTCTTTATGTTTCCAACTCTCATAGAGGAATAGATAAAAGAAAGCATGATAATTTACCTTTGTGGCTGTGATTTAACCGTCCCAGACTGACAAATGATGTTCTCACGACTAAATGAGCCACAATATTTTTACGATAATGTAAATCTTAATTAGCGTTTACGATTACACAATATTTGTGAGCGGAATAAATTCTAATGCGATAGAAATTATTTATCATCAACCAGGACACCTAAAGGGTGTCACAGTAATTCAAGTGATAGATGGTAAAATCTTCACAGGTGGCGGAGAAGGGAGGATCTGTATTTGGGATGAGAAGATAGAAAAAGAAATCGCTTGTATTTATGCTCACAATGCAGCAATTACTGATATTCAAAGGATTTCTGATACTAATTATTTCGTCACCACGTCACAGAATTTAGAAATCAATTTATGGTCTCTTAAAACTTTAGAATTGCTTCAATCAAAGAGAGCACATTCATCTACTATTATTGGTGCAAAACCTTGGAGGAATTACATCATAAGTGCGAGTAGAGATCAGTTTCTCAAAAAATGGAAACTGGAAAATAATAAACTAATCGAGGTTGATAAGGTCAAAATTCCTGATTTGGAAAGATTCTTCATAGAAGATGACATTATAATCACAGCTCACAATGATGGTCTAATTTCAATATATGGGGCAGAGGATTTGGGGTTTGTAAAATATTTATCGATCAAACCTTCAGCAATAATAAAAGCTATAAAAAAGGCATCAAAAGATATAACTGAATTTCAAGGAAAAAATCCCAGGTATATTCTACAACAGTTTGCTAGACTAAATGGTATTCCTGTAACTATCTGCAAAGCTACAGAGGAGAGTATTATAATAGGTCATGTAGCAGGAATGATTTCTACATGGGACAAACACAAGTATAAAAATACTGAAATTATTTTCCCCCATGGTAAAAACATAACAGGTGTAGAAATTAAGAATAATAGTATATATTCCAGTTCAATGAGTTCTCATTTGAAAAAGAGTGATTTTAATTCTAAACGATTAATTGTACAAACCAAGATAGAACATAGACCTCTTTCACTTTCATTATTACCATCTAAAAAAATTATAGTGGGATTAGAATCCGGAGAGATACATCTCTATGACGAATCTTTAAACTTAGTGAAGAAGAAGAACAATATTGTGCCAGTTTCTAGTCTTTGCATTATGCCTGAGAACGTTGTAGTTGCTTCCAGAGATGGTGAAATCGTTGTTTTAGACATTAATTCTCTTAAACAACTAAATACAAAAAAGCTATACAAAAAATCCATTCAGGGCATTTTCTACTATGATAATAGGTTAATCTGTATTGGAGACAATTCTACAATTCATATTCTCGATTCAGATTTGAATGTTTTAAAAACCATCAAATTATCTGAAAAGCCAACTAAACTTTATCAGGTGAAAAGATACATAATATTAACTCCAAATCTTGTACTAGATTTACAAAAAGATGAAATCATCAAAGGAGAAATATCAAAAGAAACAGAAAATGAAGTATCTGAAACCAATCTTTTTCAAATAGACTTCTCTCACGGAGATTCTTCAATATTCATACATAACAACAAGTTGGAAAACATCGATTATTCAGATAAGTATTCTTACTATCCAGCAGAAATTATCAAAGCTTTGAGAATACTAGTAGATTCTCAGAATAAAATGCAATACTCTAGGATAAATTCAGAGACTGTTTCATTTCAAATATAAAGTGGAAAAAATAGGATTTCTCCTTACATTTAAGGCGTATTATCTTTTATGTTTATCAAAAATAACCTCTGGTATATCTAACCATCCGGACCGTAGAATCGGATCTGAATAGTCTTCAACATAAACCACCCGTTTTATCCCTACATTGATGATAGCCATTGTACACCCACTACATGGTCGAGTTGTGGAATACAAGGTTGTACCCTCGGGACTTATTCCTGCACTTGCAGCTTGTAAAATAGCATTAAGTTCGGCGTGAACAGCAGGGCAAATCTCGTTCTTTTCTCCAGATTTTTCGTATAGTTTTGTACAAGTTTTGACTGTACAATGTTTTACTCCTCTAGGCACACCATTATAACCAGTTGAAATAATTTGTTTGTTATCGTTTACAAGAACAGCTCCAACTTGTCTTCTGATACAAGTCGCTCTTGTTTTCACAATTTCCGCGATTTGAATAAAATATTCATCCCAAGAGGGTCTGTTCAATTCTTTAAACTCGAGTGAGGCTTCTTGATTTTCCATTTCTGTTTCCTTCTAATTTTTCATGATTTACTCTCTAATAACTTTAGATAGCGCTTTGCTTTGTTTACTAATCCTGTCGTATATAAGGGAATCAAAATTACATCTTTATCACCAATATTTGTGATTCTAGATAGAATTACCATCAGGTTTGATAAGGCTTTATGGTCACATCGAATTATCCCCGTTCCCTCTTCTTCCTTATAATTATCAAAAAATAGTCCTGCTCCTGTTGTTCCACTTATACCAAATATTGTTTGGTATTCATCCCATATTTTAGATTTTATAGATAAAAGGATTGGCAAATCTTCATTTGGTAGAACCTGGAAAACAACATATCTGTCTCGAGTGATTACAACCATTTCAACTATCCTCCTTAATACCATTGACAAGATTCGATTTATCTAACTTCATTGCATTTTTTAAAGCAATTAGTAGTTGATTATCGAAAACACTCATTTTACTTCTGTTAAAGGGGATATCTAATAATTGTGCTAGGTATCTAATTTGAATTCCATTTCTTAGCTTGTAACAGGATTCAGGTTTCATAGTAAGAATGAATTGAGTGTTGGTTGAACTAATTAGCTTGAATATTTTCTTACCAGACCTAATTGCAACACTTATTCCTTTGTTATCGCTTAAAAGAAGTGGAGATAATATCAATTCAAAGCATTTATTGTGTTGTTTCATCAAAGAACACAGGGCTTTATCAATTTGTAAGTTGCTAGATATAAGATCTACTGTTATGTAATCTACTCTCCTATCATGTGCAGCCCATTTGAGGACTTTAATGTCATCGGTCTTTACTGCTATAATTTCATATTCATTTCTTAATTCTGAAAGTTTGCGTTTTAGATTTTCTATAGAATCTTCCTCAAGTGTCTTTCTAGAGATTAAAATGTGTGTATCGAATTTCGCAGAAATTATAGCATCTTTTATAGTTTGCTTAAAATCTATTAAATCGAATTTCACTCCTACAGTTTTGCACATTTCGACCATCGATGTGATAGAATATTTCTTTGCTTCTTCTGAGGTAATTAGTTCGTTCACATTACCAAGATTAAAGCCATCTACTGAAAAGAGATTTATTCTTAATGGTTTAACAATGTCAGAGAAAAGTTTCAGATTTCTTAGAATGTCCGCAGAAACATAATTTTCACAAGATAAAACCGAATCGGACATGAATGCTTCTGGGTCTTTCATGTATTTTCCTCTAGAAGTAAGAGATTGTTGTTTCTTCAAAAACTTTACTTCTATTAAGAGGAATTAAAGGAAATGAAAAACATTAAATAGTTAAATTTTGACAGTGCTTTAAATCGCAAAGCTAAAAATTAATAAACGCATTGAGATAAAACACTCTGGTTACTAATAATCCACTCATATATTTGAACTGGAAAAAGAACAAGGGGATACACAGAAGATGAGTATATATCAAACACTTTGGAAAAATGATAAAAACAGAACACTTCTTATTAGTTCAATTATTGTTATAGGGACCTTGATTATAGCCATTATATTTGCTTCTCTCAACTATAATACTGCAGGTTTCTTGAAGATATGGTATTTTATCGATCAAGATGAGAGACATTATAGCTGGGGTTTAGTTATGGCAGAAGCAATTCTATTATCGTTGTTTTACTTCTTCCTGTTGATTTCATTAGCAACTTTGAGTGAAATAAGAGCCAAACTTCCGTCATGGAGCACTTTTGTTCCAAGCTCAATAATCTCAATTCTAGTTACATGGTTGATTACATCCATTCGTCCAAGAGGTGGAGGTTTACCAACTAACTTTACTTCTGGAATGCAATGGACTATTTTTGGTGTACTAATTGTAGTAATAATCGCTTCAATTTTTTACATGTTTTTCTTAGAAGAAGAAAAAGTAGATAAGCTGAAAAAAGTAAAAGAAGTAAAATCTACCAAGAAGAAAACTAAAGCTGAAAAAAAGAAAGATTAAATCGTTTTTCTTTTAATTTTCGATTATGTATAAAAAGAATTATTCGGAACCGCTTCCTTCAATTAACTCATTGAGAGGTTTGCTTCCGTTCTTTGATACTTTCATATTGATTTGATAAGATGCTTCTGAAAGCATGTTACCACGTACAGATTTCCTTATTCTTCGTCCCTTTCTATGAACTTTGTAACCAATTCCACCACTCAAGAGATACTTTCTTCTTCCAGCTCCTTGAATGTTTGATCGATAGGGGAAACCATCACGGTCGCTTCCACCTGTAATTATGAACTCATATGCAGGAAAGCCCATTAAATTGCCATCTATTTTATCACCGATTTTTAAACCTATCAAGGCAGTTGCTTGAGCGTCTCTTACAATTTTTGAAAAGCACTTTCCTTCATTATCGCCAATGTTAATCTTAAATTCGAGTTGTCTTGATTTTTCTGACATTTTTCACGCCTCGTAACATAATTACTAGAGGTTTATAGCTTTACCTAATAACATTTGCAAAGATTATTGTTTTTAACAGTTTTCATATTTAACCAAATTCATTCTTTGAGTATTTTCCTACTAGAAGATTTCTAATTAAACAAATATGTTATTAGTTCACATAAAGGATAATTCAGCCAAATTTAAATAGGGGACAGCTAAAATATACCAAGGACAGTATCTGGTGTAATTATGCCCTCGCAACCAATTAATATTCTAACTAGTTCTGAGCCATCTATGCCAAGATGCCCTGATTGTAATTCTAACAAATTAGCTTTTGATTCAACCAGAGGAGAAGTAAGTTGTGGGAGCTGTGGATTAGTAGTAGAAGATTCTTATATAGATCAAACAGCTGAATGGCGTGCCTATACAAAGGAACAGCATGTTAATAGAGCCAGAACAGGGACTCCAAAAAACCTTCTAAGTTACGACCATTATGGAACTTTAATTGATTATTCTAACAGAGACATTTTTGGAAACTCTTTATCTCCTGAAAAGGCTAGTCAAATGTTTAGATTAAGAACCTTGCAAAGAAGAGCTGTTCTTCAATATGGAACCGAAAGGAACTTACTAAGAGCTTTGAATGAGATTAAAAGAATTAGTAGTCAATTAAATCTAACTTTGAAAGTAAGGGAAACTGCAGCAATGATCTATCGAAAAATACTCAAAACAGGATTGGTTCGAGGACGTTCAACAGAAGCTTTAGTTTCTGCAGCACTCTATCTTGCTTGTAGACTACACAAACACCCAGCAAGTTTGGAAGATGTTTCAGACAAAACAAGATTAAGCAAAAAGAAATTAGCTAGAAATTTCAGATTACTTCTAAAACATCTAGATTTGAAGATGCCGCTAGCAAGCCCCGATAGCAGTATTGCAAAGTTTGCTTCAATACTCAATTTTTCACCCAAAGTATTAATAGAAGCTCAAGAAATACTTGCAAGGGCAAAAGAGGCAAAAATAACTGTAGGAAAGAATCCCAACTCACTTGCTGCAGCAGCATTATATATTGCGGCAATTCAAAATAAGACAAAATGTCCACAGAACGAAATCGCTAAGACTTGCCAAATAACAGAGGTTACACTTAGAAATAGATACAAGGAATTTATTCGTGTCTTGGATATAAAAATCAGTTTGAGCTAAAATTAGTTTGAGCTATGAACCTTTTCAAGCTTTATTTCCTTAATTTCAGCTATTGATTGAAGAATTTCTTCAATATCGGTTATTGGTTTTGTTAGATCCTTTTCTTGTAAGAAACCTTCCCAGAAACATCTATTTTCAACTAAACACAGCCCTGTACTATAAACAACTTTAGTTGAGAATTCTGCAATCTTCGTCATTATTTTGGCAACTATTTCCGGTGTAAGTGGGAAAATCTGGATGCTTAGTTTGTAGACATCTGAAGAAACTGGGAAGAAATAAAGCGCTCTAGCGTTTGTTGAATATATACTTAGAATATTGCTGTTTTTAGAAACCTCTGATAGTGCGTTTAATATCTCATCGGATATTGTTATATTATTAGTCGTATCATAAATTGAAGAAAAGGTTAGTTGTTCCAACATATTATCACCAATTGTACTATCATTTATTGTTATCTACTATCAACTTGTAACATTTAAACTCTTTCTTACTGATAAAGCAAAAAATACTCTTAAACATGGAAAGACTAAAAATATCTATTTCAAAAGCTAGTTGTGAAGGAAGTATATTTTATAACACATAATAAACACAAATATGAAGAAGCTTCTGAAATAGCGAAAAACTACAAAATGTCTGTAGAATGGGTTGATATTGAATATGAGGAAATACAAGCAAATAATTTAGAAGATATTGCACTAGCTAGTTGTAAAAACCTCATACAAACAAAGCCTGAATTGAAGAAGAAGCATTTTTTTGTTGAAGATGCCGGATTATTCATAGAATCGTTGAATGGCTTCCCTGGTCCCTATTCTGCTTTTATATTTCAAACATTGGGGAATGAAGGGATTTTAAATCTCATGAAAAGTGAAGAAAATAGAGTTGCGTATTTTAAATCAGTTATAGCTTATTTTGCTAATGGGAAAATCAAACTGTTTGTTGGGAAAACAAAAGGGACAATTTTCACGGAAAAAAGAGGAGTAAAAGGTTTTGGTTTTGATCCTATTTTCTTAACAGCAGATGAAGGATTAACCTTTGCAGAGATGTCACTTACAACCAAGAATTTATATTCCCATCGCCAAAAGTCACTTCGTGAAATGTTCACCTCGTTAACCACCTTCGAGAACAAAACAGTATCTGGTGAATAATATGGCAAGAATGCATGCACGGAAACGTGGAAAAGCTAGTTCAACAAGAGCTTATAGAGATCAAGCTCCTGAATGGATGGCTATAGACAAGAAAGAAATTGCAAAAAAGGTTGAAGAATTAAAAAGACAAGGTCTTTCTGCAGCAATGATAGGAGTAATTCTAAGAGATCAATATGGTGTCACTGGCGTCAAAGAAGTATTAGGAAAGAAACTGGCAACAGTTGTAGAAGAATTAAATTTACAACCAAAATATCCTGAAGATTTAACCAACTTAGTCAGAAAAGCTATGCACCTAAGAAAGCATCTTGAAGAAAACAAAAAAGATCTTCATAGTAAAAGGGGATTGCAATTAATCGAAGCTAAAATACGACGTTTAGTTAAATACTACAAAAAGAAAGGTATTTTCCCAACAGATTGGAAATACGATCCAAAAACTGCAGGGCTTTTACTATAAGATTCGATACTCTTTTATTTTTTAATACATTTCTGTTTTCTAAATTGTGAATCTTATGACAGCTAATGATGGACTTTATAATAAATATCAATTGTTAAAAAAGAAAGCTAAGAAAATTGCACAATTTTTGGTCGATTCTGAAGATAATGTTGCTATAGTTACTTTAGAAACCCCAGATAATCTCTGCGCAACAGGGATATTATTACTAAATTTAAAGGAACAGAAGATAGGATCTCAAGTTATATATGCAAAGGAAAAAGACCAACTTGAAAAAAGAATCAAAAAGTTAGATTGTCAAACCATAGTTTTCATTGGGCTTAGTCTTAGGGAAATGCCTCTTGGTATCCTCAAGGATAGCGATAAAAAGAGAATAATGATACATCATGAGTTATCCAAGAAAGAACTGGAAAAAATATCCAAAGAGAACATAGAAGAATTATCTCTAAAAGGAATTGATTTACCAACAAATACTATCTCAAATGCTGGTTTAAGTTACTTCATATCAGCGGGTTTTAATGGTGATTATCAGAAACATTCCCACTTAGCTATTATTGGTAGTTTAGCAAAAAGGCAAGTGAACAATAAAGATCAAAAATTAATTGGATTAAATGGAATTATACTTGAGGAAGGTAAGAAAGAACAGTTTCTAACGGTGACCAAAGGCACAAGGATAGCCGGACGAGAAAGTCAACCCATTCATCTTGCACTCAAATATTCAATAAATCCCTACTTTCCTGGATTAACAGGAAATGAAAGCGCATGCACTTCTTTCTTATCTCGAACAGGTATCACAATGAAAGATCAAGAAGATGAGTGGAGGAGCATTGCTTCTTTGAGCTCTGAAGAGACGAAAAAACTTAATGATGGTCTTATTTCAATTCTCATGGAGAATAAAGATTACTCGCTTAGTGACATAAAAAAACTAATAGGACCGATATACATAATTGAAAACGAATCAGAACACAACCCAACTCGCAATATTGAGGAATTTTTATGGTTATTAGAAGGCGGTTGTCAAATAGGTAAATATGGTTTAGTTTTAGCTGTTATTTTGGGGGACAGAGAGAACTTATTTGATCAACTCAACAGTAACTTAAGTGATTATCATGGGCGAGCAACACTTGTAATAGATGAAATAGCTCAGAAACCAGAGATAATTGAAGAGAAACGATACTACCGTATGATAAAAGGAGATAATATCTTGGATAAAGAAACAGCACCAGCAATAATTAATGCCCTTGTTGAAAGCAAGACGATTCCTATAGATATCCCAGTATTAGCATCTCTCAACCAAAATGAAGAGACTTATCTTTTTGTTCATGAATCACCTTTACAACAGAAAAAAGGGATAAAATTACACCATATTTTTCAAGAAGCTGCAAATAGCAAATTGGTAAAGAAATTATCCAAAGAAGGTGATTTCTTCGAAGTTATTGTTGAAACAGATAATTTTTCTGATTTAATAAAAAATATTGAAGAAACTCTTGAATATCATCATGAAGGAACCAAAGAAAAGAAAGAAGAAGAGAAGAAATCAGAATCCTCAACGAAAAAGCAAGTATCCAAGAAGAAGAAAGAGCACCAAGATAAGAAATAAAATAGCAAATAAAATGCAAAGTAGAGATGAGAACCTTGAAACTAGATTCGACACAAGTTCAAATTACAATAGGTTGTATAAATCCAGAACTAGCAGAAATTATAGTTAAGGGATTAGAACCTGAGAATTCTTTACTAGATGACGACACAAAAATAATAATGAAGAGAGACGGAAAGAATGTTGAAATCAGTATCGAATCCAGTGCAAAGATATCATCAATACGATACACATTGGATGATATTCTAAATACAATTTCTACAATAGAGAAAGTATTCTTATCTGCGAACAAACTTGAAGAGCAATAGTCCGTATAGAAAAACAAGTCATTAACAACAATAAAAGATAATAGTCTTCTTAATCATAATATTTAAAACCAAACTAAAGAAGAATGAAACAACTTACAGAGGTTAAATTATTGTCGTCACGAAAATCCACACGTAAAAGTAGAAGTAAGGTTGTAGATAAGTGGAAAGAAAAATCTTGGTATCAAGTAATGTCACCTGGATACATTGTAGAAAAATCTCTAGGTGAAACACCTGCAAGTGATCCGGAATTATTGCCGGGTAGAGTCATTGAAATGGCAAAATTAGGTGTCTTATCTGACATGTTCAATGATATCAATCTAAAAATCAGATTCAGAATTACAGCTGTTGAAGGTAATGTATGTAGAACCGAATTTGCAGGACATGAAGTTGCAAAAGAACAAATAAGGTCCCAAATTCGCAGAAATCGTTCTAAAATCGAATCAATACAAAATGTTTCCACAAAAGACAGAGCAAGATTAAGAGTGTCTTCTATCATAATTACTCCTATTAGATGCGGAACAAGTACACAAAAGATTGTAAGGAAAACAATCGGAGATCTTATCAAAACCAGAGCTAAAGAGCAAATGTTCACAGATTTTGCTAAAAACATGGTAAACGGCGATATTGCCAAAGAAGTCCGAGAAGCAGTTAGCAAAATTTTCCCTGTAGTTATGGCTGATATAAGAAAAAGTAAAGTAATTACTTTACCTAGTTAAACGCAGCAATAGCTGCTATATGATTTGATTTTATTTCGCTGCAGATACGATTTTAATTATATCGTTATTTTGGAGTTCATAATCAGCACCTATTCTTCTACCTGAAGGAGCTAACTGACCATGGATAAAATTCTTGGCAAAGTCTGTATGTACTTTTGCTGCAAATTCTATAGCTGTTGTTCCTTTAGGTACTAAATAAGCATCAGGGAGAACATTTCCCAATTTATCTGCCAATTTGCTGGTATCTTCTACAGGATATACAACGATCATATTAAGCAAATTGAACACAACGTAAGAGAGAATTGCTTGCACTCCTGTTGAACCATACTTTTTTAGCAGACTCTCATCAATTTTTTCCAACAATAGTGTTTTTTGTTCGCCTAATTTTTCCTGATCAAGAATTTTGTAAGTAGAATTGCCAGGATTATATGAAATGGTACCCTTTTCTTGTTCAGAACGCAAAAATACTTCAGCAAGAGCAGCTGCTGGAAAAACATCTATACTCAGATTTTCCTTTAACTTGTTTAGATTATCTTCGGCTTTTGGTTGATCTATTTTATTTGCAACTATTACCATAGGTTTTGCTTTCTTTCTTATCGCTGTAACGAGTTCTGCTAATTTATCATCCCATGTTGAAGCATCATCATTGATTATTCCAACATCACGTATAGCATCATCTATAATGCGTTTCTTAACAGCTAAACCTGTCAGTTTTTCGTGAAGTAGCGTGGAAAGATGTAATTTCTCTGCTAGAGCTTTTTTCTTCATCATCACATAATCCCGTTGAATGATAGCCAAAATCCACGCATCAATTTCATTAGCCAAAAAAACCACATCATTAAGAGGATCCCAACTACCCTTATCAATTGGATTGCCTTCAGCATCAAGCGACCCGCTAGCATCGACTATATGAAGCAAAATATCAGCTTGGCGTAAATCATCTAAGAATTTATTCCCCAGTCCTCTTCCTTCTGATGCTCCTGGAACCAATCCTGCAACATCTAAAAAGCTTACCGGAAGAAATCTGATACCATCTTTACACTTAGAATTTTTAGGATTATCTTCAACTTCATGAATTTTGCACATGCAAGGACTACGTACATAAGCTGTTCCACGGTTCGGTTTAACGGTCGTAAATGGATAATCTCCAACTTTTGCATCAACCATAGTCAAAGCATTAAGAAATGTGCTTTTACCACAACTTGGTTTTCCAACTATACCTATTAACATTAGATGAACGTAATCTTAATCGAATAAAGGTTTTTTGTAAAATATCGATACTCGAGCTTCTTTTATTGAAGTATGATATCTCAACCTTTTTTAGATTATCAATAATCACTGAATTATGAAAAACGATAACCCTGAAGACACTAGTGAAGGTAGGGTTGAAGACGAAATAGAAGAAGAAGAATTTCAAGACGTGTTTCCAGCTCTTTTCCGCGAAATTAAAGATGGTGAAAAAGGCATAATGAAAGAGGAACATCGTACTAGTGCCGGTTCAAAGAAAGAAAGAAAATTCAGAGAGCATACACCTGGTGCAATAGATTTCATCTGTCGATGTAAATCAGAACAAGAGGCTGAAGAGATCATAGATTATTTATTGAAGAAAGGAGATATAACAGAAGAACATGCAAATAATCTTAAAAAACAACTTCAGGAGAAGGGGCTAGAATACTTTGGAGAAAACAGAGGTCCAGGTTATTATGAACGAGCATAATTTTTTGTTAAGACACCGATTATTCTATCAATTTTATAATAATATCAGGTAACAAGGATAAACTTAGATAGTAAAAAAAGAAAAGGAAATTATTCCTTTTTATATGCAATTTCTCCATTAATGAAAGTAATTTGGTTTTCTGCATAGAAGTTTTCTAATGGATGTTCAGTCCAAATAACTAAATCTGCGTCTTTACCAGGCTCTATACTTCCAAGTCTATCTTCAACTTTAATCATCTTAGCGGCATTAATTGTAATTGCTTTTAGCGCTTCATTAATGGGTAAGCCCTCTTTTATTGCCATACAAGGGAGAATTTGGAAATGACGAAGCCTTGTAAAGGAATCACTTTGTATAGAGATTCTAACGCCAGCTTTCCATAATTTAACTGGGGTTTCAAAACTAATATTGCGTAATTCTACCTTTTCAAAACCAACAAGTGAAGGTCCGACCGAAACTGGAACACCTTTCTTTGCAATATAATCCGCAATTTTATGTCCTTCAGTTGCATGAATAAGCATCAATTCAACATCAAATTCTTCAGCTAAACGAATAGCAGTAACAATATCATTTGCCTGATGACAATGGAAGTTCAGTGGTATTTCTCTGTTTAATACTTTTACTAGAGCTTCTTTACCAAGATCACGTTCTGGTTCAGATGGCATTTTTTCTATATCATTAGTTTCTTCTGCTTTTACTTTCTTTTTCTCATATTCTTGCCATTTTTTAGCATAGTTTTGAGCATCTACAAAGGCTTTGCGAAAAACAGCTGCTGTTCCCATTCTAGTTGAAGGTAGTTTTTTATCTGTACCATAGACGTTTTTTGGATTTTCTCCTAGAGCAGCTTTCATAGATGAAGGAGTTTTTACAATCAAATCATCTACAATATTGCTTTTACAATAAGTTTTGATGATAGTATCTGTTCCTCCAATAACGTTTCCACTTCCTGGACCTGTCTGAATTGTGGTAACTCCACCAATTCTAGCTTCAAGTAGTCCGGGATCTTCAGGGTTTATGGCATCTAATGCTCTAACATATGCAGTTGCTGGATCAGTCATCTCATTTCCATCAAAACCTGCCCAACCAACCGAACCATCAAAGAGTCCCTGATGAGTATGAGTATCGATAAAACCCGGTAGAACAATTTTCCCTTCCGCATCTATTACTTCGTATCCTTCTGGAATTGATGTTGTTCCATCGGTTATCGCTTCTATTTTTCCATCTTTAATCAAGATGGTTCCATTTTCTATGA
Source organism: Candidatus Heimdallarchaeota archaeon (assembly GCA_030611665.1). GTDB lineage: Archaea > Asgardarchaeota > Heimdallarchaeia > Heimdallarchaeales > Heimdallarchaeaceae > UBA460. Next base: position 47,339 of record JAUWPI010000002.1, read on the forward strand.
TTTCTTCATTTTCATTAACGGTAATTATTTTACCTTTAACAATAGCAAATTTCATCTTAATTATGTTTCATTCAAAGGAATTTTTAAACCTATTTGAAGGAAGATGAGATGTTCCTTGACAGCTCTTGTAAAGTAGGGAAATATCTCTTGGAAGAACAAAAGGAAGTAAAATGACTAATTAATCCTCAAAGAGAGTAGGGTTTAAAAATTAAATTGTTTGTTTACCTATTGTGATTATATGACTGTTGATTTAATTGAACGACTAAAAGAATTTGGAAAAAAGATGAAAGACTGGGACAAAATGAAGACAAGCGTTCTTGGCGTTTCTATTGTTAAACTCCCCACAAAAGGAGAAGATCTCAACTTTGGATTAGAGCTGATAGCAGTTAATGAAGATGGTACTACATTGAAAAAAAAAGGTGTGTACATTACCTCATTAGAACAATGGGAATCATTCAAATCGATACTCAATAACGAAAAAGCGCATGATCTTATAAAAAACATTGATAACATGAGAAAACAAAAAGCAGTCACAAATACGTCTGAAGATAATGGAGAAGTATTAGAATTATAAACTCTTTCAAGAGGTTATTTACATGAAAGCCATCCTTTTAGCAGCTGGTGAGGGATTAAGGTTAAGACCTTTAACTGAAAATGTTCCTAAACCATTATTGAAAGTTCTAGATAAAACAATTCTCGAGAGATCAATAAACAACTTATCAAAATGTGGAGTTGAAGGTTTTGTTATAATTACTAATTATAAAGAAGAAAAAATCAAAAAACACATTCTAGATAAATTCCCTTCTTTAGATATTGTTTTTGTGCACCAACCAGAAATAAAAGGTACTGG
>JAUWPI010000010.1 GCA_030611665.1 Candidatus Heimdallarchaeota archaeon
GTTTGAGGGTGTGTTGGGCAGTATGGGCTGGAAGGAGCGTGTAGCACTGTTCGTGTTTGAGTAGTTTATCCATATCATAGTAGGTGAGATACGTTCCCTTCCCTTTCTCTTGCTTGTAGAGATAGTTTGCTCGATTGTAGAGATTCTTTACCTGATGACAAATGGTGCGTAAAGCTGGACATGTTTTTGTTTCCATTTACAGAGTTACACAAAATAATATCATAAATAAAATCTTAATCATTTTTCACTTTTTAGGATAAAATATAAGTAATGATATGCAATATTAATCTTCATAGAACAAATTCTGTGATATTAATGTCTGAAGAAAGAGAACTTAATGAACTAGATGAACTAGATGAAGAATATGAAGATCTTAGCGATTTTGAGGAAGTTTCTATAGAAATTGAAGAATATGATGATATGGCTGGTTTGGAAGATATACCCGAGGAAACGATTGAACAGAGTTCCCAAAAAGATATCATCATAACTTACGGAGATAAAATTGAAGATGAAATAAGAAATCTTGAAGACGAATTCAAGAGAAAACTTTCTGACTTAGAAAATGCGGATCCCTCAATAAAAATTCGAGAAATAAATGAAATTTTGAATAGAAGTAAAATGCTTGAAGCACATTCATTAACTGCTGAGATATCCTCCTATCTAGCTAGTCTTCTGGAAATATTAGATAGGCACAATGAAGCTACAGAATTTTGTTTACAAGCAGTTAGTGAATCTAGAAAATCAGGAAACGATGAATTACGATTACGAAGTCTAACTTCATTTGGTATTAATCTGACTAATTTCGATCTTAAAGATGCTTCTGTTGTATTTAGTCAAGCTATAGAATTGGCTGAAGAATTGGGAAATAAAGAATCAATAGCTGCAAACACTTTCTATTTTGCAAATTGTCAAAGTGATACAGATCGAGATCGAGCTATTTCTTTATACATTGATGCAAGAAAGTACTTCGAAGAAAAAGGAGAAAATGTTTGGTTGGGAAGAATTGATTACAAACTTGGTAAGCTCCAGTTAGAGAGTTTCCAATACCAAGATGCACTTAATATATTAAATAGTTCGAAACTGTATCTAAAGGATCACCCAAACATTAGAGATGAATTCCAACTGGATGAAATAATAGAGAGAACTACTTTATTACTATTTTCAGGAAAAACTCTGAAATATAGACTCAAAGTTCCCCCTCCGCAAATTATTGAACAATCTAGTCATACTAGAAAAATATACGAATTACTTTCCGAGAAGACCTCTTTTGATGTCATTAAAGGCTTAAGAACTCTTCAACATGTACAGGTTCTCACCGGAGATTACGTTTTTGATAGCTTAAAGGGGATTTTAGATGGTTCAGAACATGAAAAATTTAGTGACGATGAATTGAACTATACTTCTGACTTATATGAGGAAATAGGTAATTTATTTCTTAAGGATAATAAGCAAGTTAACGCGTATTTCTATTATATATCAGCTCAAATTCTGTATATTTTAACACAGAATTCAAAGAGAGTAGAAAAAATACAAAAGAAACTTCTAAAACTTATAGAAGATATATCTGAAGGAGAGAGCACTCCACAATATTTTGATCAAAAGATTTACATGTACTATCAATTTGCATATGCCAATAAGTCGATTAATCCAAAAGAGGCTCAAAAATGTATAAATTCAGGAGTAGAGCTTGCGAGAAAGAGAGATAATCCCTTTTATGAAGGATTATTTAAAGAAATTCTTGGAGATATCAGAAAAGAGAAAGATTTGGAAAAAGCTTTAGTTGAGTATCAAGCTTCTATAACAATTTATGAAGCTCTTGATGGTAATATTGATTTGATGAGAATTTACGAAAAACAAGGCACAGAGATGCTTTCTACTCAAACAGATAAAGCTAAAGAGATATTACATAAAGCTCTGGATATTGCTAAGAAAATGAAAAATGAAGAAGCTAAAGCTAGAATTGAAGAAAAGCTCTAATCGATTTCTTTTATTCTCTTTACTTTCATCCTTTTTTTTAATATGAACTGAAAATTGCTTGTTTCGTTCGTGAAGTGTTAAAGAAGTAATATTTAAAAGAGTGGGAAAGTTCATTGAATTAGTTTATGTCTGAATAGGTGACAACTTTGAAAAAAATATTTAAGATTACTTTCGTTTTAGCGTTTCTTATTGCTTTTGCTAACATAGCTTCAGCTGTTCCAGAGGATGGATTATATTATTCTAATAAAATGGTGAAAAATGGAACATTCACATGGATAGTTACACAGAATGAAAATACAAATGAAGATGTTGATGTTTATAGTGTTCTAGATGTTGGTTCCAACTTTTCTGTCCAGTTAAAAGATGATCTTTATCCTGGACCAATTTCTGAAGAAGAACTTAACTCAGTTTATGCTTCTATAGAAGTTGATGGAGAGAAATATACTGGTTCTGGATTCCCACTCTTTTGGCATATCGAGAAAGTAGAAGATGGAAACATAACATCAATAAGAGACGAATTTGAAGAAGAAACTGATCTTTTCAACGTAAGCAGCGCAGGAATTAACTTCTTAGTGAACTTCACTATATTCAATATCTTTGAAGTTGATGGTACAAATTACACCCTTTTTGTGGAGCTGGAAATCAATCCTCTTGAAGGATTAACAACTCGTTATTATGATAAACTACTAAATGGAGATCAAGTTGAAAACGTCTACGAAATGGTATACACAGGTTACTTGGTATCTGCACCTATTGATACAGTCTGGGTAATTACAGGTTTAATCTCAATCTCTGCAATAGTCTGGTTTGTTAAAAAGAAAAGTAAGCAAAATCATTGAATATTTTCCTCTTTTTTTTATTCTTGTTTATTCAACAAATCTTATATTCAGATATAATGATTCAAGGCTAGGTGCCTTAATGAGCAAAAAGAAATTGCTATCAGATGATTCGGAAAAGTTAGATGACAAAACGAGTACTTACTTCTCTATCAGCTGGTTAGAACTAGAAGTTCTTAAGATTCTAACAAAATCACAAAAACCTGTATATAAAGGTGAGATGATTAATAAACTAAAATCTAAGTACTCTGAAATATCTACGAAACCAGAGAGCTCTTTTTATGCTATTTTTGACAGACTAGAGGATGATAAACTTGTTTCTTTAAGTGAGATTAAAGGAGAAGGTTACAAAAAATTCCTGTCAATAACTCAAGAAGGTATGTTCGAACTCAGAAGAGCATTAAATTGGGGTATCAGTACTATTTTTGAAGGGATGGTTGAAGAACTCATATCTGTTTTAAATAAATTCTGCGTAGGGTTGATGGGGTGTAAGAAAGAAAACGACTTTGGGATAATTAGTCCTAATAATCCTGAGTTTTTAGTACCTGAAAGTTGTAATGCTTGTGTGAAACCAGTAGAAGCTAATCTTTTTCATCGATTCAATATTCTTATGCCATTTGCTAAGGATATGGTTATACCATTCTATCAAAATATTAAAGCTCAACCAAATAATATTCCCTTAAAGTCTGATTATCTTCAGCGTATGCTATCTATACTATCCTTGGGTTTGTTAGAAGAAAAACAAGCAAATGAGATGCTTGATGAAGTATACAGAATTCTAGAGCCAGGAGGTAAAGTAATTTTCATTGAGATAGTTGAATTTGAAAGCTATTTATACGAATCTTTGAATAAGATGACACATGGATTTGATTTGTTTATACCAAAAAAAGGAACATCAGGTCTTACACAGTTTTCACCGCAGCAACTAAAAGAGAAGATTGAACGTGTATTTAGTAAAGAAAACTTAGAAATAATAGAAATGAGAGAATTTATTTTTGTTATAGCAACAAAATAATCTGTTAATTTTCTCATATTAAGGCGAAAATATATAAACCTCTTACCTAATTTTGTTTCAGATAACTAGGTGTTTGATATGAGTACTACATCTGAGCAAAGGTATGTTGATCTTAGAAAATTATGCGAAAGAATTGATTCTGAATTATTTGATCCTCTATCTTGGATTTTGTTACTAAATTTGGATCTTATTCCTCAAGATGATATAGAAGTTAACCCCAACCTAAAATTTTCCTATGAATTGATGAATGGAAAATTCGATTCTGCTTTAAAAATAGCGAAAATTTTTGCAGCATCAGACAAACCTATTGCTTCTCACTATACTGATTTATTTAAAGTCGATCCCAATTTGACAAAAACTTTTGAAGTTGCAGAAACTTTCTTCTCGCTTGCAAAGCGAAGAGCAGAGTTAATGGAGAAATCTGGATTTAAACAACATTAGCTCATCATTTCATTCTTTATTTAAAAAATAATTACGCGTATACTTATTAAGTTTTAACGTGTTCAGAACAAGTATGATAAAGCAACGTTCCCCCTTTTCAATCTTTGCTGGATTTACACTTGCAGTCTTAGGGGAATGATTTTTAATCTTATCAAACATTGTTGGATTTTTAATAATAGGAATTCTCGCTACATCATCAGCATTCATAACTTATAGATTTGGCTTAGATCCGGACAACTTAGTTAATCCAATACTAAGTTCATGTGCAAATTTAGTGATGACGGGGTTACTAGCCTTATCTTTCTTAATCTTCATTTAGGTTAGAATCTACAGACGTTTCAAATTCAACCCAGAAACTGTACTCTTCTGTAACAAAATCTTTCTCCAACACAACTATTTCAGGTAGTTCATAGGAATGTATTTTCTGCAATGTTTTTACAATTAAATCTCTCCTAGAACTGCTTGTTTTAATGATAAGAACATGTTCTTCTGACTTTTCTATATTGCCTTTCCAACGATAAATACTCTTTATTGGAAAATACTGTACACAAGCTGCTAGTTTGTCTTCAACTAGTTTTTGAGCAAGGTTTTCAGCTTCTTCAACTGATGAAACAGATGTTTTTATCTGAATAATCTTCTGACTCATGTTTGATTCTTGCTTGGAACAGTTATTAACTATTTCGTGATAAATCAGCTTTTTAACTTAAAGAACAGCTTTTCTTTGTCCCTTTTACTAATCAAAATAGTTTCTTCTAATAGTTCTATAAGTAGCTCTCTTTCTGATTTAGATAAAGCTACTTTTTTCATATTTTGTAAAAGAAAACTGATCTCCATCGCTTGTTCAGGAAAATGTTCAAAGAAATAAATGATAGTGGTATATGTTAGAAAATGCTTTAAAAGACCTACTAAGTGCTTAATTTCATGTTCAGTTTCTTCTGAAATAGGTTTAAGAATAGAGAAGAATTCATGAAACACAAAACTTAGAAAACTATAAAATTCACTTCCATAAGGAAATCGTTTTTCTGACATTGATTGTGCAAAATATAGGAAAGAATTCACGTAAAATTCAATTTTTAAAGCTATTAACATTTGATTATCAAACCTTGGAGAATATTGTGGTAGATTTTTTGTGAATTTATCTATAAAGCTTGTAACTTCATCTATATCAGCTTGGGAATAAAGGTTTAAGTTATCTTTAGTGAAATTTGGAAAAAGAAAATAAGGTACTCGTGATAACGAAAAAAGTATATTTCTGTCATCAGTTGTTCGATTATCTGACATATTCTTTGCAGTTATTGCTAAAACAAGTAATCTTTCAATAGGGTCCTTTAATTTTGAGATGATTGTTTTCTGATTATTTGAACTCGGTGATTCAAGAATACATTCTTCAAATTCTCCATCCTCAAGCTGACTTTCTGTCTCTTTACTGAGTAAGCTAGTAAATTTATGAATTGGACTGTATGTTTGTACTCTTTCATCTGGATTATATCTTCTCATATACTTAACCTACCTCATTTGCTTAATAAGTTCAAGAAATTGTCCTATCATCTCTGAATAATTAAGCTCTCCCTTATCTAACATCCAATGATAAATTGCATCAATTTCATTTATTGAAGTCTTAAAATCTTGTCCATATCCTATCATAGAGATTCTGAAAGATAACTCAAAAAATTGCGCCATTTTTGCTCTTACAGGATCATTATATTTCTCGAAAATATCTTTGATTCGAGCTATTTCCTCAGTTAAATCAAGACTATCTAGAAGCTTACTATCTTTCATACTAGTGCCTCCTACCATTCCTAAAATACCCAAAGTTTTTGCTGAATGGAGTTGGAGTAGAGCAGGTAAATATATGAAAAATGTGACTGCTTCATCATATTCCAGATTTTGTGACAGAAAGAATCTTCTTGCTTTTTCAAAAGTACTAAAAGATTTCTTTGTATCTCCAGTTGATTGATAGAGACCAGCTAATAATCTCATGACTTTTGCTGATAATTCTTTGTTTTCTACACTGGATGATATTGATAGCAATCTTTCTCCTTTTTCAATTGCTTCAGAAATAGTTATCTCTTCTGATTTTAATTGGAGCTCGATTCTGTGAGCATTAAACATTAGAGGGTGCATGTCTTCAGGTTGGTATCTATTCAAATATTCATCAATAAGTCTTATAGTCTCTTGCGGTTCTTCTACGAATTGTGATAGAATTATTTTTTTCTCAAAAGCTGACCTTTCGAAAGGAGTAGATTCAAAGAATTTGTAAGCTTCTTCTATATTTGAATAAGCTTCTAAAACTTTCCCTTCTTCAGCATCTATTTGAGCTTCTAATACCTGTAATTCATAATAATAAGGATCATTCCCGATTTTTTTTGCTTTTTCACGTAGAAAATGAACAGTTTCTCGAGCATCTGCTAATTTATGGTATATGATCTGAAGATGTGCTTTTGTTTGCCAATATCGAAAGAATATCTCTGGGCTTGATTCCATCACCACATCTTGATCAAGTTTTTCTAGACACTTTTCTCCTTCTAAATAATCACCGTAAGCAAAATAAGCTGTAGCAAGTTCAAGCGTTATCTTATAGTATTCTTCAATAAGTAATCTCTCTTTAGTTTGTTCAGATAACTCTAAAAGAAGATCAATCGCTTGATTTTTTAAACCCAAAATAGTGAAACATCTAGCAATTTTAATTTCTGCACTTCTTAACTCTTCTTCCTTCCCTTCAAGATAAAAAATTTCTCTAGCTTTGAGGTACCAATGAAAGGCTTTTTTAAAATTAAATTGAGTGAAAAATTCATCACCTTTATCTCTCTCAGAGCTCATAATTTCGCTTCCAATTATCTTATAGGGATTCTTCTATTTAAACCCTTAATAAGCTGTTTTTTGTTAGAAATCAAAAATGTTCTGTTGTTAGTAAATGAAATATCACTAGCGGATATGAAATAAAATATAAACTTAAAAAACAAATTCAAACAATGAGTGACTTCTCTCAGTATATGCTTCTAGCAAGAAAAGATGTTGAAAGCTGTATAGAAATATGAACCAACATTTTTGAAGAAAACTATAATGAAAAAATAGAATATATGTATTCCAAAGGGTCTGCAACAAAGGAATGGGAAAGTCTAATAGATTATGTTCCTATCATTAGTGATGTTGATATACATATTAAAATTCACGAAGATGTAACTCTTTTTGAGAATTTAACGGATGCTTTCATAAACTCAATAGGCATCTCACAAACCTATGAAGACAAATTTGTAGAAAAGAACCCTAATCATCTTCATATCCCACGAACACAGATAGTAAATATGAGTGATATAAAAAATTCAGAATCGTTCATTTTCCCGAAAGTAGAAAATGTAAGAGTTTTAATGGGAAAATACCCTAAATTCGAGGATAAGTCTACAGATTTTATTAGACGAATTGATCGATTCAATTTGATAGAACAAGAAGATTTTCTCGCAACACTTCCTAAAACAATTATTGATCGAACTGGTTTTGACCTTTGGACTTTGATTAGGAGGATGGTCTGGAGAGTATCTTCTACTACAATAAGACTACTTAGTCAAACTCATGAAGAACCTTTGGAACTCTGGAAATTGAATAGAACCTCTTTAGTGGAAATTTTAGAAGAAAAAGGATATGTGAAGATTGCTGAGAATTATCAAGATTATTATTATGAAGGTTGGATGGTCTTTTTGGAAGGATTTAGTGTTTCTGATAAAATGCGCAGACTTATTTCTTTGGGTTTTGAAATCATAAAAGACTGTATAGATGAAGTGAAAAAGATAGGGATTTAAACAATTTCGAGTTGAATGAATTCAATCATTTTTGCTAGATTATTGAATTCTTCTGTTCCTATAATTCCTTGGTGTTTTGTTTTGTCATATCCAAAAATATTCTTTGCGTCAGGAAAATTGTTGAACCAATGCTCTAGATGTTGTAATTTTACTGCTTCATCTTGAATCAGAGTAGCTTTTACTTTTAATTTTCTAAAACCTTTCTGAATTTTGAATATGTGATCTTCAGTTGCTAAAATATTTTTTAACCAATCAGCTTTCATTCCTCTTGGGCTATAGAGAGTAAGTTTATCAGTATAGAATCGTCGACAAAGAACAGGTTTTATTCTTTTCTTACCTGTTTTTCTTCCAATAGTTTGAATTAAAATCATTACTCTACCTAATCCAAGTAGAGGGAGAAAATATGTTCTGTACAAGAAAATAAAAACTCTATTTAGTCTCCTTTCAAATTTAGTAAAACCAGATTTTCTTTCTTGATGTCTATAAACTATGGATCCTTTAGCAGGAAGTGTATTAACCATTAAGAACATTCAATTTTGCTATTACTTATATTTTGCGAAATTGGTAGTGAAATTAAAATCTATGCACTTGAGCTTTCAGTCCTAAATCATCTACACACTTTTTCATTTCCTCATCAGTTAATTGCCTATTTAATCCAGAGTAAGCAGTTACAGCCGCTTCCAGAACATTGGTTCCAAATGATCTGCCTTGAACTCTTGGAGTTGTTGTGATTACAGCTGCTACACCTCTATCTTTTAAACTGTCTATATCTTCAGCAGTTGTTGTATTTGTCAAAATTATTTTGTTATCTAAATTATCTGGAGCATATTTTTTTGTGTATAAGTAGTCTCCAGCGATCACTGTAGCTCTCTCATAGAATTTTTTATACTTAGGTTTTCTTACATCTTGGCTTGAACCAGTTGGATAAATCCAGCTCATAGGCATTCTTCTAACAAATGGTAGAACGATACTGGCAAGCAAAGGAACTTTATCTAAGCCTTTTACAGCTATAGGTAAACCTAATCCGAACATGAAATCCCCACAAGTTATTTCTAGTCCAACATCAGCTAATGAACAAGCCATTTCCCACCTATCTACTGCCGTAGACATAAAAGCGGTTTTTGGTTCATCTTCAAAGATGTCTTTGATTTGGTCATAAGATTCTTGCATTGAAAACCTTTCAATGGTTTTCTTTATTCCTGTTCCATCAACAATAGGTGTTTTTTTGATGCCAGAGATTAACTTATCAGCTTGTTTTACTCGGTATACTTTATCACCTATATGAAAAGCAAACATAAAACCACCTGAACCAAAACAATCTATTGTTCCATCTAATTCTTCAAATCGCTTTTTACACAGTTTTGCATCACCATCTACACCCTCTCTACTCATCTCGATTTTTTCATTACCTAATTGTAAAATACCCTTGTGATCTCTTGAACTACTACCAAGAGAAACTGAAATAACTTTCTTCATAATAACCACAATTTACAGTCTAAATTTCTAAATCAAATAGACAAAGGTATACTTGCTTATATAATATTAGATGAAAAGTTACGACACTAGAATGAAATTAATTTAATAATCACTTGAATCTACTTATCAATTCATTCGGATGAGTTTCAAAAAGCTGTTCAAAGTATTCTTCTGGAATACCTGCTCCTCTTGCAGTTGCTTTTGCTTTTTTTACTGAGAGGAAATCTCTCGGAGCATGAAAGTCTGAATTTACTATCAATTTAGCTCCAGCTTCTAAGGCAAATCGAGCTACTCTCCCATTGCCTAAATCATGTCCTCCTCTTGTAGTTATTTCCAGAAAAACATCATTCTTTTTTGCAGCTTCAGCTTCCTCGAAAGATAAGTTACCAGGATGAGCTAAAATATCTACGTCTGGACATGAAACAGCTGTTAAATTGGTTCCTTCAGCTACTGGTTCAACAATAGTTTCTCCATGAACAACAACTAAACAGTTCCTATCTTTAGCTTTCTTTGCAAGAATAGGAATACGGTAAGGAGGTACGTGAGTTATTTCCACACCAGGAATATAGATTATTTCATCTCGAAAATCTTCTTGCAAATTAATTAAGCTGTTGAGAATAAAATCTATATTAGAAGAATCAACATGGTCTGTTATTGCCATAGCGTAAAATCCTTTTACAACAAACCTACGTATCTGTTCTGCAGGGGGAAGAACTCCATCAGATAAGAAAGTGTGTGTGTGGAAATCAGTTAGTTTCATCTAAAACAGAATGTGTTTGTATGTTTAAGAAATTTATGTATAAAATGAAATTTTCCTTTGTGTGAATATATTAACAAAAATTTATATGTATTATATGCCAATTGTAAGCTTGATACAGCATGAGAGGAAGGAAAACTATAGTGTTGTTTATTCTCTTTCTATTTGCATGTTCCTTGTGTTTTGGAGAAATTGTTGAGGAAGAAGAAGTTGAAGAACTATTCTCTTTGCATATTTACAGTATTAGCTATTCAAATCGTTATCTATCACAAATTCATCTCTTGCTCTATCATACTCTTCCAGAAATAGGTGTTGGAATTATCGGAGCAGACACTATTCAACCTCCTCCATGGTACGCAGGTCCTCTGTTCCCTGGTTACATAGACTATGGCTATATACCCGCATATCAGGATGGAGGTTATGATATTCTATCAGTTAGGTGGTCATGGGGGCTTGATTGGGACCCTACTAGTTTATTTGACTCTCCAAGTCTCTATCCAAATGGAGGTAATTTTTACCAGTTTCTTAATTCAACCTATGATACTGCTCTTAATCAATATTTAACAACTTTTGATCCAATCTTAAGAACAAAGTATTCCCACCAGCTCCAAGAGATATTATATGATGCTTTACCTGCGATAAGTATAATGTATCCAGGTTCTATTTATGGTTTCAAAGATGGATTAGTAGGCATAGATAATTTGCTTCTTCTGGAAGCTAATCATCGAGCTGAATACTGGGATGACCCTTCAGATCATGTGATTCATTATGGTATACCTACTGAGTTAAGTGAATACAACGTTTATGTAGCTGAATCTTACTACGATAAGCTTTGGATGCAATCTGTCTATGGTTCTCTTTTCAAAAGAGCTCAAGATACACACTATTATGAGCCTGTAATAGCTCAAAATGCCACAATTTCTGATATACTTGATGACAGAATTAATATTACAGTTTTCTTAGACCCAGATGCTAAATTTTGTGACGGTAATGCTGTTCAACCTTCAGATGTTAAGTACTCTTACGATCTACACATGACACCAGCTGTAGGTTCGTCATACTACGGATTTCTAACAAATTGGTTCAATTCTAATGATTCTATTTCAATAGTTGGTGATGATGTACCTGGAGGAGAACTTCTTTTTCAACTGAGTTCTACTTATAATTTTGCACGAAAATTGTTAACATTTGGTATAATAGATAAAGATGTAGTTCAGCAAGCAATTATCGACCATGGTTATGGCATATTCAACGAGATTCCTTTAACTGGGGATGTACAAAATGCTTTGGTTAAGTCATGTGGTTCTTTCAAATTAGCATCATATGATGCTAATGATAGTATTGTAACACTAATTCCTAATCCATATTGGAATAATCTCACAATTGCTTCTGGAGAAAATCCTTCTTTAGAAGAGTTACAGTATCAATTTATATCTGGAAAGGATAATGCAGTAGCTGAACTTATTGCAGGAACAATAGATATTCTTGACAGTCAATATTATCCTTCTCCAGAAGACTTCGTTTTGGAGGGAATTACATCTATTAATGTTACCGAGCCAGCTAATATGGAATTGGCAGTAAATCAAATGCACCCGATTTTTGGAACAGGTGAATTAACCCCACTTGGAACTGAAGAAAGTGCAAGACACATAAGAAAAGCTATAAGCCATATCATACCAAGACAGGTAATTATAGACAATCTCCCTGATGGTTTTGGAGAATTAGGTGTTATTCCAATGCCAAGTGCTTGTGTAGGTTTTGATGACAGCTTACTCCCGCATGAATTCAATATTACTTTAGCGAGAGAATACATGGAAAAAGCTGGTTATGAGATAGTAATAATTGTTCCAACTACATCAGGGTATACTATACAAGCTTTAACAATAATTGCACTAATGAGTATTACTAGTATTCTGCTAATGAAGAAAAAAAAGAGGAATTAATTTACTAATTCTTCCAATTTATCTATTTGATTTTTAAGATAATTTATTCCTTTTTGCCAGAAGTTAGGATCATTTATGTCAACACCTATCTCAGCTAACATCTGTTCAGGAGTTAGTGAAGTTCCAACCGAAAGCAATTTGACGAACTTTGGTTTGAACTCATCTTTCTCTTCAAGATACATCTGGTAGAGAGCTATGACAAGCAAATTAGCCATATTGTAAGCATAAACGTAGAAAGGAACATGGATGAAATGAGAGACTACAAAACAGTAAATAGCATAATCCTCTTTGATTTTAGTAACAGAATTACCAAACATTCTTTCCATTTCTTCAACGTAAATCTCTTTGTATTCTTGGGTTGTTGGTAGTTTGGTTTCCATTAGTTTGTGCATCCTTTGCTCGAAGTTGTAGAATGCGTTTTGCCTATGAGATGTTGAGAAATTACCTTCTATATGGTTACATAGTAAGGATATCTTCTCATCCTTAGTTAAGTCTTGACCCATGAGATAATCAAAAGTTAAGATCTCATTGAAGACTGAAGCTATTTCTGCCACAGCAAGAGATGATCCAATATTAGTAAAAGTTTGGTTTTGTTGTATATAATAGTGGTGTAGAGCATGTCCAAGTTCATGAGCAAGTGTAAGCACAGATTCAATATCTCCTGTGAAATTGACGAAAACAAAAGGATACTGTGTTTGTCTTCCATAGCTACAGAAAGCTCCTCCTGTCTTCCCTTTTCTTGGTGTTACATCAATATGCTGATTTTCGTACATTTTCTGTATGATATCTTTGAATTCAGGTAAAAATCTTTCATTTACATCTTTAACTAGTTCTATTGCGTCCTCGTAAGTATATTTTTTCTCAACCTTTCCTACAGGAGCATAAATATCAGACATTCTTAATTCGTCTAGACCTATTACTTTCTTTTTCAAATTATAGTATCGTTCAACTATTAAATTGCTATTTGAAGTGACGTTTCCTAAGGTTTCAACGATTTTATCGCTAATTTCATTATCGAAATTTCTTCTTGAAATGGGTTTTTCGTAATTCTTTCTTTTTGTTTCAAGATCCCAATCTTTCAAAACGTTATTGTAAATATGAGTGAAAATCAGTTCATTTTCTTTGAATTTAGAAACAAAAGTTTGCAAAGCTCTATATCTTACATCTTTGTTCTTATGATACATGAAAGCAAATAGCTCAGACCCAGTCATCTCTTTCTTTTTTCCATCTACCTCAAATTCGTACATGAATCCACTTTGTATTTCATCGTATAGTTTTGTGAAACCACCACTACCAGTTAGATCTTTCATCATAATGATTTGTTCTTCTTTTTCAGAAAGCTGATGTTCTTTCTTTAATCTATTAAATTCTAAAGCGTGACGATAATTAGATAATTTTGTTGAGTTTAAGAATTCTTGATATTTCTCTTCTGAAACTAAATTGAGTTCAAGTTCAAAAAAGATGACAGTTTCTTTTATTTTAACAGAAAATTCTTCAATTTTTGCCTTTAATTCTTTAACATTATCATCCAAGGAAGTTGTAGAATATATTAACCCTGAGAACAAACTTAGATAGAACATTCTCTCAAATACTTCTTCCAATGCGACATACCATTCTTTCAAATGATTTGGTTTAAGGGATGGCTCTATCAGTTTACCCTTTACTTCAGAATTGAATTTCTTAGCAAGATTTTCGATATTCTTCATATCTACTTCGATTTTTGGGTCATCTATTCCTTTGTATAAGTTTGATAGATTCCATTCAATAATTTGCTTAGACATATATCTAAACAGATTAGTTTGATTTAAGAATTTTATGAGAATGAAGTGAAAAGTATATTCCATTAGATTGGAATGAATTATTTAAATGTTATTCGGGGATTTAAAACTGTTAAATAACATAATTATCCATTTCAATTTTAATCCTTGAAATGTCCTAGCAAGCCTTAAATATGTCATTTAGTTAAAAGTAATTTGTACAATGGCAAGTAAAATAATAAAAAACAGATTCAAATTGTTAACCTTTCTAATGATATTTATTGTAAACTCTTCTGTTTTAACAAATGCTTGTATAGGTGAATCTATCCCACTTGGTTCAGATAATCTAGTATTTAGTATTGATATATTAGCTCCTAATCAACAAGAGCATTCAGGAATCCACAAAATAGCTGATGTATTATTAGAAAATCTCCCGCAGATTGGAATAGGAGTAAGAAATATTGAATTAACAATTAATGATAGAATTGCGGAAAGAACGTGGGACTATCCTATGGGAAATGATTTTGGATATATACCAACTTATGCACAAGGTGGATTTGATGTCGTTTTGAATGAAATTAGGTGGGATCTTGACTATAATTATGAAGGATATTTTGACAGCGAAAGTATTTCTCCAAATGGATTAAATTACTATCAATATAATAACACCAAATATGATAATTATCTCAACTCCTATCTAAACGAAAGTGACACCAGAGGAGAATATTTTGGTGCACTTGACCGTTTATTATATGACGAATTACCATCAATTGCCATTTGTTATCCTCGAATTGTTTATAGTCTCAAAGATACAGTTTCTGGTTTTGAGTTGGAATTGCTTAACACTAATCAACATCGATTAGAGAATTGGGACAACTCTGATGGTCATACTATAAAATATGGTTTTAGGGAGAAATTATCAGGGACAAATATATTTAATGAAAATTCTATTAGTGATTCTTTTTGGATGCAAGCAGTCTATGGTTCTTTATATACAAGAACCAGAAGTTATGATGATTGGATACCAATGATAGCAAATAATACAATTGTTTTTGCTAAAAACAATGGAAAAATGAATATAACAGTAGGCATTGATAGGTCGGCGAAATTTAGTGATGGGAGCCAAATTCTATCTGAGGATGTGAAATATAGTTATGAGTTGCTTTTGAATAGTTCACGGATCTCTAGTCAACAATTTAATTATGCTAAATGTTTCCAGTCAATAGAGACTATTTCAATAATAGATAATTATACGATCCAATTTAATCTGGATAAAATATATTTTTCTCCATATAAGATTCTAAATCTAGGAATTGTTGATAAATCAAAAGTTGAACCTTTAGTAGATACTTTTGGTTATGAAATATTCGATGAATTACCTGGATCTTATAATGTTCAGAATATTCTAGTAACGTCTTGTGGTCCTTATATGCTTGATATGTTAGATTTAGATAATAATTTATTTAATTTATCTCCTAATCCATTTTGGAATAATTTAACATTCTCTAATGGGGAACAACCTTACCTTATATCACTGAATGGCACATATGTTTCGAACGACCAAGAAAGTATTGAAAAACTAGAATTAGGTGTTATAGATTTTATAGAATTGAAAGGTTTCATCATTCCTGATTTAAAAACAGGTTATACATTTGAAGCTAGGGGACCTGTAACTATTGAACTAGGTCTCAATATGAAGCATCCAGTTTTTGGTACAGGAGAGCTTACACCGGTTGGAACAAGTGAGTCAGCAATAAATATTCGAAAAGGAATAAGTCATGCAATTCCTCGACATGATATAATAATGGATGATCTGGCTATAGGCATACCAGGAGTTGCTCCTTATCCCATGTACCGATGGGATGAACTTGTGGAATATTCTTATAATCTTGGTTTAGCTCGATCTTATTTAGAAATGGCTGGTTACAGACCACTTTGCATAATACCTGAAGAAACAGGTTCTAATTTCATATTACTTTTGATGATTTTTGGATTAGTTACAACAGTAATTATTTATAAAAGAAAAGGAAAAAAAGTATAAAATATGTATTAAGATGTTGCTGCTGTTATGTTGATATCTTCCAGCAAAATAGCCGGTATGAATGTTGGAGTACTTACTTCCCAGCTTTTTATTTGTTTAATATCCTTACCCATTGCTTTGATATTGCCAAAAATATTGAACATTGTATCA
The DNA here is from genome assembly GCA_030611665.1 of Candidatus Heimdallarchaeota archaeon. Taxonomy (GTDB): domain Archaea; phylum Asgardarchaeota; class Heimdallarchaeia; order Heimdallarchaeales; family Heimdallarchaeaceae; genus UBA460. The sequence goes on from JAUWPI010000010.1 coordinate 16,191, forward strand.
CTTACTCTTAATTCTCTAACTGGTTTTGTGATCTCTCCATTCTCTACTAAGAACATTCCATCTCTAGGAATGGTTGAGAATATTCCATCTGCATAACTAGTAAATCTTGTATACCAATTATTTGTAATGTAAAGAGTTGGTTTATCCTTTGATATTTCCATTAATTCTTCAAATGAATGGTCTCCTGGTTCAAAGAATATATTAGTATTTTGTGGGAAAACAAGGCCTGCATTTCCTGTACTTATTGTTCCTGCTTTTTTAGCTGTTGATGTGTTATGAATGAAACCTTTCAAGATACCGTTTTCTACCAAAACATTTCTTCCTGTTGGATGTCCTTCATCATCGAATGATTTTGATCCTATACCATTTGGTAGGAGAGCATCATCATAAACTGAAATGAATTCAGGACCAATTTGCTCGCCAATCTTATCTTTTAACCAGGATAATCCTATCTCTACAGAAAATGGATTAGCGGCTACTGGTGTTGCTGCAACAATGTCACCAGCTACCTTAGGAGCTAGAAGGATATTGTATTTCCCTGGTGAACCACTTACTCCACCTACTGACATTTTCGCGATTTTACCTGCTTTTATGCCAGCTTCTTCTAGATCAATTCTTGAAGACAATCGTCCAACATCTATTTCTGCACCTGAGCTAGTATCATCAACGAATGAACGAATTGTGTATTCGTATTTAGTTGAATGTGCTTTTGCTCTAGCTCCTCTTGAGGAAATAAGTTGAACTTTTGTTGCATCCCAATAAAGCACTCCTGCAGATCTTTTTGCTCCTTCTTCTTGAGCTGCATTGATTGAAGCTGTCACTTTATCCAAAGCTTGTTCGTGGAAATCTATTAGGTCAGGATCACTTAATTCATCAATAGATGGATAACTAAACGGTCCATCAGATATACCCATATAATTCTGATTTGGTGGTAGTGAAGAGACAAGCTTATCCAGAGAATCGAGGGAAGATAAAATTGTTTCAGATGTAAGGTCTTGAAGTTCAACAGCAACTGTTTTTTGATTTTTAACTGCAAAAATCCCTAAATCCATAGAAGCCCAATTCTTCACGATTGTTATTTGATTATCAGCAAATCTTATTTGTGATTTGTTACTTTTTTCTGTCTGTAAAATGTAATCTTCAAAACTTAACTCTTGGAGTTTCTTTATTGTTAAATCTATAACATCTTCAGTATCTAATTTATCTACCATAACTCTCACCTAACCTCAACATTACGAATACGCATAAATGAACCACCGTGATAAACAGGTGCACCCTGCATTGGATCGCCTTTACCACAAGTAGCTGCATCAAATTCTAACAAACTTTTCTTTGCTACTGCGTCAACTGACCCCCATAGTTTGGGAGTTGTAGTTTCAACTACAGGTCTTCTAACCATGTGTTTAACCTCTCCATTCTCTATTAGATATGCTTCTAGCCCTACATATTTAGATTGATATCTTCGGTCATCAATATTCCACTCAGTAAAGTTGTGCATTAATACGCCAAGCTTAACGTCCTCTATTAATTCTCCCAATTCAAAATCTCCTGGTGCTAGATATGTATTAGCCATTCGCGGTATAGGTTCACGGTTATACCCTATTGCCCGAGCGGCAGCTGTACTTTTTGTCTGCATGAAAGCTGCTGATTCTCTGTTATGCAGCATATCTTGGAAGATTCCATCTTTTAAGAGATGTCTAGGTCCAGCTTTTATACCTTCATCATCATATAAGTAGTAACCATAGGATCCTACCAATGTAGGATCATCTATTATAGTAACTTTATCAGAACCTATTTTTTCTCCAATCATGTCTTGCTTGAGATAGCTTTCACCTGCTTGGGCACCTTCTCTTCCCAATATCCTATCTCCTTCAGATGGGTGTCCTTGATTTTCATGACACATGATACCTATAACATTAGGACCAACCACATAATCTATTGTTCCTTTTGGAGCTTCTTTTGCTTCAGTAACTATTTTTCCTAATGTTGTAACTTCTTTTTCTATAAATTCTTCAATCTTCCAGAAATCTAATGATTCATAACCACCAGCTTTTCCTTTCTGTATCATTAACTGCTCTTTCGAGCCTGTGGTTGGATTTACTGCCACAATTAATCCAAAGAGTTGTAGAAGATCAGTTTCACTCTCTATCCTTGCTCCTTCATTAGTTATAATCAATTTCTTCTCTGTTTGATCTAACATTTGAAAGAAACGGAACGGTATGATCGCATCAGTTTCTACTTCCGCAGCTATTTTATCTAGATTGATTAATCTATTAATTTTCTCTTCAGGAGATATTTCTAAAGGTCTTTTTCCGCTATGACCTATCGCTTGATAGGTTGTTTTGTGAATTTCCTCTTCGCTAAAAGCTATTTTTTTTGAACGTCTATTCCCACCAGCTTCTGCCATTTTAGTGGCGAAAGTCACTGCTATATTCATCTCTTCTTTAGTCATCTCATTGAAACTAGCGAAACCTACACCGCCATCTTTCAGCACTCTTATTCCAATTCCCTTACTTCTAAATATAGCTCCTAGTTCAGGAACACCACTCTTTAGGATACTCGTGTTGCTTTTCAAATCAACTAATCGTGCTTCAATGTATTGAGCACCGAGTTTCTCTCCCTTCTCTATTGCTTTTTCAACCAGATCAATTGGTTCTGCAGTCATATTCAGAAGATATTATTAGAATTATTTAAAGATATTCTCTCAACGCACGTTATGAAACTTGGTTAAACTTGCCAGAGGCTTTCTAACCGTCGTTTAAGTGGGTCCCCTCACGTGCGTTGAGGGGAAGAATCCTTCGAAGATTTACTGAATAGCAGATTAAAAAAAATCAAAATATATGTGGAAACCATTCAGCAAAAGGTACAAACAATTCCAGGATTGGGCCTGAGAAGATAAAGAATATGATTCCTATGATTAAGCCAACCACCGTTCCACCTATTACGTCCAATACATAATGTAACCTTAGTGATATTCTAGCTATATTTACACCTATAGCCCATATACCAAACAACCAACCAACTTCTGGAAAGAATAGTATCATAACTATTGCTGAAGTTGCCATACGACTTGCATGACCACTAGGAAAACTGTAATGATCTCCTCTAGCAACGTATTTTTTGAGCATATCATCACTTGGTCTTTTTCTTTTTACGATAAACTTGATTATTGTGGTTGTTAAACCTGATACTCCTAAAACAAGCAACTGAAAGATATTGATTGTTCTGTCCATGAAAATATCAAAAATGAAAAATATAACAGAGAGAATAATCCAAGGTTGCGAATTACCAGAGAGAGCGAGTAAACTAAACAAGATTTTGTGCTTAGCTGTTCTATCAACTATCTTTTGAGATACTTTTTTATCCCACTCATCTAGGCTTGATTCGCCAGTAGCCATACAAGAGAAGAAGAGGTCTAATTTAAAAAATTAACTGTTATTTCACAATTATTCATACAAATTTTTATTCTCTACATAGTATTTTCGAGCTACTTCTAGATGTTCAGGTTTGTCGACATCCATTGCTATTTCAGCATCAAACATTAATGGAGCATACATCCCCCTCTCAAGTTTCAGAAGTTTTTTGTTAAAGAATTTTAGTAGTCTTTCCATTGATAATCGTTTGAAAATGAATTTTAATACAAGTATAGGATCTAGGACTATTAACTGTCCAAGAAATGATTTTCTTTGAGAACCTAGGTCGTCAATAAGTTTTTTATGTTCCAAAAGCTTTTTTGGTTGTACAAGAAGGATATCTCCACCACAGAAATCTAGATTTTTTAGTTTTATCCAACTTCTCACAACATCAGGGAACTTTTGCAACATTGTTTCCTTTTCAACAATTGGATAATAGAATATCCCATCAATCTCTCCTCCCGATTCTTCCTTGCATTTTTCAGCAAACCTTCGAATCATGTCACTTTTAACTAATGGAACATCTGAAGATAAAAGGAGTGCAAATTCATGATACCCTTCTTCCTTTGCAATGTTTTCTTTAAAAACCAAATTTACTTTATCGAAAATTGTTCCTTCTACTTCTACAAAAACAACCGGATGATCAGTTTCCCACTCTTCTTCAGCCATTCCGGCTAGGTATATCTTATCGACGAAGTCACATTTGAGAAACTCTTCAACTTGACGTTCAATAAACATTTTTGTTCCTAATTTAATGAATCCTTTCTTTGGAACATTTTCGAGTTCGCAGATAATATCATCTTTTCCTGAATGTCCAGCTAATATGATAGCGTTCATCTTCATCATTTCAATCTGTCCTACTTTTGTAATTTCTGGATGGTTGGTTCTATTTTTAATTTTTTCAGATAGTCCTCATAAACCTCTTTTGACAACTCTCCTTTTTCTCCACTAAGTGCTACTATACTTGCTTCAAGAACATTTGTACCAAATGAAACACCCTCTACTCTTGGGGTGGAAGTAATAATATATTTGATACCTATCTTCTTTAGTAATTCAATATCCTTTTCTCTAGTTGTATTTGTTATAATGATTTTTCCTTCCATATCTTCATGAGGCATATTTCTATTGATGAATAAGAAGTCTCCAGCTATCCATTTTGCTCTTTTGAAATATTTGGTTTGAGTTGGTTTATGCACATCTTGTTTTTCTCCAGTTGGATATATCCAACTAAAAGGTAGTTTGCACACAATAGGTAGGAGTATTCTTGCTAATGCTTTTACAGAACTCATTCTATGAAGAGATATGCCTAGTTGAAACCCCCATAGTAAATCTCCAAATGTGATTAACTTTCTATTTTTACCAACAAATTCCCAAGCACTTTCTGCCATATGCCATCTATCAACCGCACACATATTGAGAAGTGATCTATCTTCTTCAACTTCTTCAGGTAATTTGTCCTCAATATGTTGCATTATCCTCCCTTCAAGAGTGCTTTTCATTCCTCCTCCATCAACAATCGGAGATTTGTGAACACCTTTGATGAGCTTTTTGAAAACATCTTTTATCTCGTAACGCTTATCTTCTCTACGAAGATACATGTCAGCGCCACCAACACCAAAAGCATCTACTTTGCCATCATAGTGAAGCATTAGTTCATTATATTTCTTCATATCGCCATTTGTACCTATTCTTTCAGCGATAATAGTCTCATTTCCTAGTTGATATTCTCTTTTGTAATCTCTTACATCAGAACCCAGAGATATTGATATAACATGCTTAGTCATATTGATTCACTAACATCTTAATAGAAAATGTACTTATTTATAAAACATTTCTTGGAACCTTCTAAAACAAGTACATAAATCATTACACTCACCTACCAAACAGAAATCTTATATTTGCATATTTTTGATGAGTTAATATGGATAAAGACGCCTTCATAATGCAATTACGTCAGATGATCGAAATCAAAGAAAAGATTAGCGAGCTGTTGATGAATGTAAATTGTTGTCCAGATAATTCTTTGCTTGAAGCTCTCTTTCATGGAATGGGTTTAGATGCAAAGAAACATTCTGAGATATTCAAGGGCTTATTAGATAGAGCTCAAGGCGTAAACAAAGCAATAGAGGAAGATAGGAAAGAAGCAATTCTAGCCTCTGTAAGTAAAGTGTTAGAATTAGAGTGGAATGTTAAAAACCAAACAAGAAATATTATAGATCGAATAACTGATGACAAAACTAAAAAGATTCTTACATCAATCTTAGGAGATATTCAGAGACATGAAGTTACTCTCAAAGATTTACAATCTTTTAGTGAAGATATGGTAGTAGATCAAGAGAAAATAATTGATAAGATATGGAAATATTCCATTAAGTTTGATGATGATGAAGAATAACAAGGTTAAAACAAACGACATTTTCTTTAAATCAATCATATTATTAGGAAAATCACTAATTTTTTTCTTATAAAGGTATCAGAAATAGTTAAAAAGAGAACAGATGATTGTTCATTGAATTCGGTGATTGTTTGAATAAATCCCCCATTATTGAAGAGATAGCAAAAAATCTAAAATGCTCTGTAGATGAAATAAAATTCAGAAAAAATTTAACTGGGACATCTACAGCAAACGTGTCAGAGATAACCTGGGGGAAGGAGAAGAAGGTTGGGATTTTAAAACAAAATACAACAAAAGTGGAATGGTTATTCTATTCCAAAATAGCCTCTCAATTTGACGTTCCAGCACCAGCTCCAATTACTTTTTCCAAATCTAGCGATATGCCTTGGATTTTAATCGAAAAGATTCCTCGTGGTGTTCATCCTAAAAAATGGACTAAGGAGCACATAGAGATAGCCATCAAAGAGCTTGCAGGTTTCCATGCTCAATTTCATAACAAAGAGGATGAGAAAATATTTGATGATTTTCGAAAGAAAACAACGAAAGAATGGGAAAATACCAAAAAAAGGTTGTTAGATAACATCAAACGTGCTTCAAAAATAGCTGTAAATTACAAGGGAAAGTATCCTATAATAAAATCTGAGTTCGATTATGTCAAGAAGAACTTGAAATCAAAAAACTTCCAAGATAACCTACTAGCAGGTGGGACATCATTATTACATGGTGACATGTGGATCTACAATTTCATGAATGTTCCTAATTGTTCTTGCCTTCTAGATTGGCAAGAATGTTTCTTTGGCCCTCCTGCTTGGGAATTTCTCTACTTCTATGATCTCATCCCTCTTCTAATAGATGGTATCAAAGTAGGTATAAGAGCGAACCCTTTTACATTTGATGAATTGTTAAAAATTTATCATACTGAATTCAAGAAACAAGGGGGTAAGATAACTCTTCCAAAATTCAAACAATCACTAAAAGCTGCAGTTTCATTTCAAATAGCTTATTTCTGGGCAAAGATTCTCAAACCAGATGTGATTCATCTTCACGGAGGAAGATATTTCATTGCAAGAACACTACGTCTCTTACCTTCACGAAAAGTTATGCGTGAGCATTTCAAAAAACTTCTAGAACTAAGCAAGTAAAGTAACAAATATCTGGATACGATAACACTTTTAAGCTATACTTTTTTCTTTCTCGCAATCATGAGTGAATACATGGACATAGAAATACAATTAGCCACTGAAGAACAAAAGAAACAGAAACCTGCAGATTCAGAACTAGTTTTTGGAAAGATTTTTACCGATCATCTGTTTGAATTAGAGTATGAGAATGAAAAATGGGGAACACCTAAAATAGTGCCTTATCATCCTTTTAGTTTAGATCCTGCCACATCTGTCTTTCATTATGGACAAGAAATTTTTGAGGGTATGAAAGCTTTCCGTCATCCAGATGGCTCTATTCATCTTTTCAGACCTTATAAAAATGCTGAGAGGTTTATGAAATCTGCAGAACGAATGAGTATGCCAACAGTAAACAAAGACTTATTCGTAAAAGCAATAACCGAATTAGTTAAGTTGGAAAATGAATGGGTTCCAAATTCTCCTAGAATGACATTGTACATTAGACCAACTATGATAGCAACTGAGGTAGCATTAGGAGTTCATCCAAGTGATAAATATCTTTTCTACGTAATTTTATCACCTGTTGGTCCTTACTTTAAAACAGGATTTACACCCACAAAGGTTTATGTTGCAAGTACACATATCAGAGCTGCACCAGGTGGAACTGGAGAAGCAAAGACTGGAGGAAACTATTCTGCAACTCTCTGGTCACAACAAAAAGCTAAAACGTTTGGGTATCCCCAAGTATTATGGTTAGATGCTCTAGAACGAAAATATGTCGAAGAAGCAGGAGCTATGAACATTATGTTTGTTATTGATGGAGAAATATATACTCCTCCTCTAGATGGTACGATTCTTCGTGGAATTACTCGAGAATCAGTTCTCGAATTAGCAAAAGATTTGGGGTACAGTATACATGAAGAACCTATTGAAATAACTGATTTAATTGATAAAATACAAAATGGCTCTTGTAGCGAAATATTCTGTGTGGGAACAGCTGCTTCCATAACTCCTTTAGGTGAAATATTCTACAAAGGTGAAGAATACATTGTTAATGGTTATGAAGTTGGTAAAATAACAAAACATCTCTATGATGAATTAACAGGTATTCAATTTGGTAAAATTCCTGATAGGTTCAACTGGATGCATAAAGTAATCTGATTTTAGGAAAAAGTTCTTAATTCCCACCTTTTCTTATTTTTTAATGAGTTCTATTGAATCATTAACCACCAAGATAATTGAATTTAGAGATGCAAGAAAATGGAAAAAATTCCACACACCAAAAAATCTAGCTCTTTCTTTAGTAATTGAGACTGGTGAACTTTTCGAAATAATGCAATGGAAAGAAGATCAGGAGATTCTTACAGATATCAACAAATTAAAACCACAACTTGAAGATGAACTAGCAGATATAGCAATTTATCTTTTATTATTAGCACATGAATTTGATATTAATTTGGCTAGTGCAATACAGCTGAAGATTGCGAAAAACAGTAAGAAATATCCTTTAGATAAAAAAGCTGAATTTGAAAAAGATAATGTTCTATCGGAGTAAAGCGCCCCATCTTTTTGTTAGAACATATGTTCTTATTCTACCATTTGCATCATACTTTGCATCGAAAAACTTTAACTCAGTTTTGTTTACAAGTTTCTCGAAATTCCTTAGAGGTTTTCTAGTTTTACGTTTGAAGACTTTTGAATTAACTAAATTAATAAATCCCTTAATCAAGGAAATTGGGTACAAGAAAACAGATTTTGGGAAATATTCTCCTACTATTATAAGTTGTCCTTCTTTGGCCATAAGTCTTTTACATTCGTTTAATAATTCTATTTTTTGAGTTTTTGTAAGTTTTTCAAGAGCAAATATTAGAATTACATTGAGGTTAAATCTTGATAGTTTACTCATTTTACTTAACGAAAATGGCTTTAGATCCATCTTTTCAAGAATTTTTTCATCATTGACTTCAGATTTTGGACTTACATAAGATGCTGACATATCCCTCGCGATTACAGAAATATCTAGCTTTGCTATTTCCTCACTGAATTTCCCTATTTTATCTCCTATTACGATTGTAGGACCTTTTTTGAGTTTTTCAAATATCCATTCATGAATTTCAGGTAAAAAAAGTTCTAAATTTACAGTTTTTTTCAATTTTTTTGTAACAGATTGAATTGCAGAAATGCTTTCCTTAGGTTGATCTTCTTCTTTCCTCTCTACTTGAGGAATATCTGGAACTTCATTATCGGACATATTATCACTTTTGAATCTTTAATTGCCATTCATAAATAGCTTCGACAATGTCAGCTTTTGTTGGTAAATCTTCTTGATTTGTTTTCTTAAGTAATTTACAGAATTTGTCTATTTCATAGAAAACAGAACCTGATATACCTATGTTCATCAGATTATCCTTAGTTTTCTGCAAAACCTCTGATATGTCATTTGCATTTTCTAAAGTAATTCTTGAAATTGTTCCAACCATTTCTTTTAGTTTAGTTAGTTCTTCTTCTGGATTCAAACTTATAGTGACACTTGTAGTAAATCCTTGTTCAATAACTCCTAAAACTTTCTTTTCTCCTTCCTCCAAGGATCCAACAACATTATTTGAATAATAATAGTTCACTAGTCTAACTGCTAATTGACGTAATCCTTGTTCAAGATCTTTTTCATCTAAATCAGGGATATTATGCAGTAATCCCATTCTTATTAGAATAAGGTCTCTATTTTTCTTTGCATATGTCATTTCTTGTTCTGTAATTTCTTTAATATCAAAAAGTCGTTTAACTAATGAGGAGAATTTGTCAAGATCCATGTGTATAATATCATCACGGGTTAGAAAAGGCTTGATTTTTTCTATAATTAGCTTCCAAAGAGGGTCTTTTTCTTCTTCTTTCTCATCCTCAAAAACTTCTATTTCTTCACTGTTACTATTATCCATAGGGAATTTATATTCAAAAACATATTAAAGTTTTGCGAGATTTCCAATAATCAACAAGAATAACATAAATTTTTTAATCTAAAGTCTCTATATTAACCTATGAATGTTTATCAAGTTGTTAGAAAAAGATTAAAAAAAGTTAAAGAACCTTACAAATTTCTTAATGGTGACGTTTATCTTGTTGTAACACCATTACATATTTGGATATGGTTAGGGTCAAAGTCATTTTGTGATGATAAAGCAGTTGGAGCATGGACCGCAAAGGTAATTGAAGAGGAAAACAAAAATATTGAAATTGATACGGTAATGGAAGGAGATGAACCTCAAGAATTCAAAGATCTTATCAAAATCGAAGTTGTGGAAGGAGACACTCCTGGTTTTCTCAAACATTTTGAAAAGAAGGTAAATATAGACTACAAATTGCTAATAATCCAACAAGATTCTGATGGACTAATCAAAACTTCAGAAGTCCCCATAAAGAAGAAGTCCTTTAAATCAGGAGATAGTTTTGTTTTAGACGCATGGGATGAGCTTTATGTTTGGATAGGTAAAAAATCACAAGTTAAAGAAAAATATGAAGCTGGTAGAATTTCAAGAGCTCTTGATGTTGAAAGAAAGCGAACTCCTGTTATCTACACAATGGATGAAGGCCAAGAACCAAAAGGATTCTGGGATATTGTTGAAAGGATTCAAAAAGAAGATCCTAAACAATAATTTCATCTTTTCTCTTTTTATTTTTATGTATTTCAAACGCGAAAGATTAAAATAACTCAAAAGCTCTTTTTCTTTTCAATTTTCATTCAGATAGTTTTAATTACTACTTCTTAGATTATGATGATAATATGCCTAAAAATATGAAAGCCTTATCGATTCAAACAGATGAATTGATTAAAGATTTCGAATTACAGGGAGAGGAAACTGTTCATGTTTTAACAGGAGTTAACATGAAAATTAAACCAGGAGAATTTATTGCATGCATGGGACCAAGTGGTAGTGGGAAATCGACATTGCTCAATATTCTAGCTACATTGGAATCAATCACACAGGGTGATGTGTTTATTGGTGGTGTAAATCTTCACACCACAGACTACAAGGATCATCTACAAATTCGTAGAAAAAAGTCTTCTATTGTATTTCAAAACTTCGCCTTGATACCATATTTGACTTCCAAAGAGAACGTCAAATTACCAATGAAACTGAGAGGTGTTCCAGAAGAAGAAGCGGAAAAAAAAGCAGTTGATTTTCTTGAGCAAGTTGGTCTTTACGCACGTTTAGACCATTTACCTGAAGAATTGAGTGGTGGTGAACAGCAAAGAGTTGCGATCGCAAGAGCTCTAGCTCACGAACCTGATATAATATATGCAGATGAACCAACAGGTAATCTGGACACAAACATAGGAAAAGAAATTATTCAATTGTTTAAGACATTGGCAAAAGAAAAGAATATTACAATCATCATGGTTACACATGATCCAGACTGTGCGATTGAAACCGATCGTATATATATTCTTCAAGAAGGGAAAGTTCTCGAAGAAAGAGTTACATCAATAAAGAAGCGTAGTAGTAAAGTGGAGGGTAAAAAGAAATGAAAATTACAAATATCTTTTCAACATTAAGTCTAGCTTTTAGGAGTATTTTTTCTAACAAAAGAAGAAGCGTTTCAATAGGCGCAGGGATGATTCTAGGGGCAGCGATCTTCTCAAGTATCTTCTTTTATGGATCCATGATAAACTCAATTACAGTTCAAGATATAATTGATAATACTGAAGCGGAGATAGCGTTTTCTCCGATAAGTGATAGTTCAGAATATACTCCAGAGCAATTTGCAAATATGATAACAGAAGAGGTCGAGATTGAAGATAGCTTAGTGTTATATGGTGGGATGCAACAATCGAATGATGAACCTGATGTAGTCTATGTATCTTATATCACGCCAGAAGTGAATTTTACAGAATATAGCGGTGTTCTAAATGCTAGACCTCTCTATACACCATTCATTATTGATAATGATTTCCTTAACAGTAGTATAGTTAACTCTGTAAATATGGTTGCTGGAGAAAATGATTTGAGTGGAAATACTTGTCTATTATCTATCAATCAATACAAAACCTTAGGAATTCAACTTAATGATACATTGCTATTCAATTTTACTCTCTATAAAATAGATTATAGTGAAGGTATTGAAAAACGAGAATTATTGGAAATGTATGCATTTAATCTAACTATCAAAGGTTTCTATAGAAATAGTCTTCTTTTAGGGGATCAATTTATACTAGTGGGAAGTCACAATCTCCCCAGCGGTAGTATTGCCAATTTAACTTCATATCAAATGTTTAGAATTGCGTCTAAGCTTAACTTGGAGGAGTTTCCTTTAAGTGATTTAATGGACCTTAATGATGCTATTGAACAAGTCATCAGAAGAATTGAACAAAAATATGCTTTAGAAGGCAATAGTCTTATTTCTGGACAATTATTTGGTTTTATAGGTATGATAACTATTATGCAATTACTTGATACTATCTTATACATACCTGCAATTGTATTATCTATTATACTAATTAGTCTTGGAGCAGAACTTGCACTACAAGAGAGAAAATTCGAAGTCTCTGTACTCAAGGCTCAAGGAGCAAGCCCTAAACAGATACGGCGTATGATATTTACAGAAGTGTTTTTGATAGCAATTATTGGAGAGGTTATTGGTTTATTCTTAGGAATGCTAGGGGCAGCAATGGTTCTTTCAACATATAGATTCATGGTGATAGACTTTCAAACTTTTGCTTCTGCATTTACATCTCTCAATATTAGTGCATGGAGTATTATCGTCACGGTGGTAATAACGTTTGGAATACTTTTTTTTACTACTAGAAAGAAAACTAACGCTTTCATCAGACAAGAAGTAGCCGTTGCTAAAACCATTGAGAAACAGAAAAAAGGTTGGTTCAAAACAATCTATGGAGACTTAATATTCTTTGGACTAGGACTGGTTGGCGTTATCTTGACAGTTGTTGAAGATACAAGCCCAGCTGTATCTTATAGTTTTGTCGTAGAATTATTACAATTCTTTACACCGATATTACTGTGGTACGGTGGAGCATCAGTAGTTAGTCGATTATCGACAAAGGTACCAGAAAGACTTGACAAAGTTTTAGTTAAAGTGTTCAAAGACATAGGAAGCTTACTTAAAGGAAGCCTTTCGAGAAGACATCAAAACTTTCCAAGAATGACCGTTCTAATATGCTTATCCGTTTCTTTGAGTGTTTTTGCAGCAATACAGGGTGAAACTGGAGCTGCAGAAATACCAAGGCATGCAGATTATTACATTGGAGGAGATATGAGAATTGATCTTATAGGTTATTACCAAGATCTATCAGCATCAAACTTTACTGGGTTCGAAGATAAAATAGAATCGGTGATTCCGATATACTATACTATACTCCAATCAGGTGCAGATATGGTGCACTGTTATGGTGCTGATCTCACGCAATACGGAGAAGAAGCTCTGTGGCATCGTGATTCGATTATTGGTTATTCTAATTGGGAAAAAGGATTAGATACCATTCAAGCTGATCCATTGAGAAATGTAGGTGTTGGTCGTGATTCAGCTCGATATCTAGAAATTGATGATGATCCAATATTTGAACTAGATCTTTTCAATGGTTCTGAGATTGAAGTTGAAGCTACAATTGTAATTGATCATGCCCCTGGAGGTGTGAAGGATGAATTTGCAGGTTTTGCAGGATACGCTCTGTTGGTTGATAAAGAATTCATCTTAAATTATGCACCGTTTACTCATACTATAGTGCGAGCTATTATAAATTTGAAACCAGGAGTTGATGCTATTGAAGAAAACCTATCATTCCAGTTCAACACACAATTTGATTGGGTTGTTGATGCGCGATCTTATGAAGAAGAAATTGAGTTAATATCAGGTACAGAAGGATTGAGATTTGGTTTTCCTGGGTTACTGACAATTAACTTCATAATCGCTTTAGTTGCAATTGTTATAGGTATAACTATATTCATGTTTATGATTATAAATCAAAGAAAGAAAGAATTCGCAATTCTAATCGCTGAAGGAACGTCTAAGAAACAATTAGTGAAACTAGTTTTAAGTGAGGTAATATCGATGGCTGTTTTTGCAACGGGATTTGGTACACTAATTGGCTTCTTATTTGGTTATCAGATAAATTCCTTCTTTGACACGTTCAGTGTGACGAATTTTGATAGATACCTCATCTTCCCACCGATAATACTCACAGCGACGATTATTGGGGCTTTTATCGTCATCTTATTAGCTACTTTAATACCTGCTCTGATAGCTGCAAAAACAAATGTAGTGGAGGAAATGAGGACAATTTAGGTGATAAATATGTATGGAGATCAAAGACAAAAAATAAAGATTCAACCTCTACCTGAGCATATGGCATTACAAGC
>JAUWPI010000126.1 GCA_030611665.1 Candidatus Heimdallarchaeota archaeon
TGTTGAAACTATACGTCAATTCATGGAATTACAACCAGAGATAATTGAATCAAAATTGAGTGTCTCAAAGGAAAGAAAAATTGCTTTGGATCTCTATGATAAAATACGAACCAGAAGATTTGAAGGGGAACAAGAGCTACATAAACAAATACTTCTTCTTAGCGAGTACGATGAATTTCAAAGAAATTTTGGATCGCCTATTTCTAGGATTCCTGAACTAGCTCTGGAAGAATTAGAGAAATTTAGAAGCCACGATATAATAGCTGTTCATCAAATATTCGATTATACGGTAGATGAAATTGCCACCTTACTTGGACGTGAGAAAGAATCAGTAAAACAGTTAATTGACAATTTTACCCTCTTACAGAAAGGAACACCGTTCTATGAAAAAACAGATAGAAATAGGTACAAATCACTTGTTTCATATGAATTTGAGGACCTTGAGCGATTCTCTTCAATAGAGATTCAATCCCTTATTCAAGCTGGTTATGCTTCTGTTGATCAACTTTTTTATCTCACTCATCCTCTTACTTTTTCCTCTTCCATTCTAAACTGGAATGTTGTAGATAAATTTAGAAAATTATTGCGATCACCTCTTACTTTGATTACATGGGAGAAAACAGTTAAGACAAAAACTTTTGATGAGACTGAGAACAAAGAAATAGAGGTTGAGAATGTTCAAATTTCTACATTAACTACTTCACAATTAAATATTTTACAAAACCAAGGTATTTCAAGAATCATTGACCTTCTTGTAAGTAAATCAGAAACACTTGCAGAAGCTCTTGACATCAGTGTGAAAGACGCCCAGCTACTTCAGAAAGATATCAGAATTAGTGATACTGGAACAGATTTAGCCGAATTGGACATCTTCAAATCAGAAATTGTTGATCAATTAGAGGAAAACAATATTCTTACTCTTGAGGACTTATATTTCTCAACTTCTAAGAGTAAATGGAGAGTTAAAGCAGTTCCATGGGATATTATAGAATCATTCAAAAGCATTCTCAACCTTCCTCTTACACATTTATCAGATATGTTAGATGAAGATATTCTAGTAGCCTTAGAGGATGCTAATGTTAAAACTCTGCTAGGATTTATGCTTACAACTCCTGAAAGCTTAATGAATAAAACTGGCATACCAGATGAGAGATTCGAAACGATAAAACGTGGTATGGATGTTTCTGATATATTTAGTTACTTTTCACTTCCAAGCTATTTCCTTCCAAATTTAACCTTCCAGCAAACAGAAATTCTAAAAGAAAATGGTTTTAAATCAGTTGCAGAATTTATTAACAGCTCTCCACAGAAAATTAACAAATTAATCAAAGTATCTGCTAAACAATTCAGAGAAATCACTGCAGATTTAACCACTCAAAGCCTACAAGCTCTTTACGATGAGAAAGGAATCTTTGCATTTGAGACAAAGCTATTCGATAAAATGGAGCAACGGCTCTTGGGACGGGATTCAATATTTGAATTTGATAGGTTTCAAACCATACAAGAAATATATTATACACTTAATAGAGATTTCTATCTAAACAACCAAGACTTATGGGAAAAGGTCTCTGCAATCCAGAAAGTATTATCACTTCCTTTACACATATTCACTGAAATCTCTGAGTATGCCCTTGAAATTATGAGTCAAAATGGTATTGATTATGTTTATCAGCTACTCTTTATTCATGATACAGATATAACTGATCCCTTACTATTCAGAACAGTATCAACTTATTCTTCAAAAATAATCGAGATGAGAGCATTTCATTACTTTTCCAAGCTTCCTGCTTTTGTATATAATTCAAATTATTTTAAGAGAATATTGAAGGATACTTCCAACAAATCTCTCTCAGACGTTATTACTGATGAAAAGATTATCAAAGATTTAGCTGCAAAAGATACACAATATTTGTACGAAAACTATAATTTGACTATCATTCGCTCAATTCTAGAACTGCCTCTTAGAATTACTCCTTACTTCACTAGAATAAAGAAAGTTAGAAGGGAAGAATATAAGAACACTAAAATCGGTGATGTTTTCGATATTGATTTAGAAGAACACTCTGCTCTCTCCGCCTTTTACTCTAGATTATATGAAGAAAACTCTTTCAATAAATTAATCTCACAATTAACTATCCCAATATCTTCAATGGGATTACCTCGTGAACTTGCCTTAAAACTAAGCAAATCATCTATAGGTACATTAATAGATTTTTATTCAACTCCTGAGAAACAGGTTTCTGAGATCTCTGGTTTTTCACAGAAGAACATTCGAGAAATAAAAGATGGATTAACATATTCAAGCATTGTTTCTTTCCGAGTTTCACAAGCTCATAAAATAAAACCTTCTTCCTTAGTATCAGAAAAACAGATTTTCGACCTTATGGGGAAAGCAATATCGGACATAGAATCTCTCTTTTACTCAGCAAAACATTTAGGAATCTCAAGATCCCTCCCTCTTGAAAATTATAAGAAAATTAAAGAAATTCTATCAGGATCTATAAGATTTGTAGGATTTCTCTCATTTGATGAAATAAGACGGTTGGAGTACCATAATATTAATTCGATTATCGATTTTGCTCTACTTTCTAAAAAAGATCTCTTTACTATTACTCAGAACCCTATTTACAATGAATTTCATGTTCTAGATCTGATTTCCTTTGATGAGTTATCTGAAAAAAGGATTCAAGCAGCTATACCTCTCTCATTGTGTCCCTCGATAGAAGAGGATTACTTAGAGAAAATAAAAGAAATTGGAATAAACTCCATTCAAGATTTTATCTCAAGAATGACAGAAATTAGAGAATCTCATCCTCATCTAGTAAAATTAGACATCTTCCGGGAAGTGCAAATGTATCTCTCTTCTGTAGCTTATATTGGACTTCATAATAAAGGTGTCCAGAAACTCATTTACTCAGGTGTCGGTGATATCTTATCTTTCATAACTGAAGATCCTTCAACAATCTCTCTGATTCTTGGAATAAGTGAAAAACAAGTTGAGAAATATGTCAAACTTGCAGTTCCAAGCAACTTGGTTATGGAAGTAGACAACAAAGGTGTTCTTCTTACAGAATTTTCTGGATTATCTAAAGGAAGAAGAAATTCCTTACTTAAATCTGGCAAAGAAACAGTTCAAGATCTATTTAGTTCTCATTATCAAGCTTATTCTCAATCTAAAATCTCTGACGGATTGATGAGCGAATTTATAGAAAGCTGTAATATTTCATTATACAGAATTGAAGAAATTCAACCTGGAATTAAAGCTAAGCTTTCAAAAAGTGGTATAACAAGAATTATTGATTTATTCTGCAGTACTGATATAGAACTAAAGAAAGCTCTTGATGGTAAACTACCTAAAGAGTTTAAGCTAATTAGAAAAGGTCATTTTACCTTAACAAAAGGAATACCGTTAAGTTTGAATGAACCCTTGCAGGATATTATTAGGGATCTTAATATCGAACCTTCCAACAAGAAGATTGAGGACATGTTTGGTTTTGTACCTGAATTTTTGCTTCAATTTACAGAGTCTGAAAGGATTGAGAAAGATAGAAATTTAGCATTCCTTGAACAGATAGTAAGTTTCTTGAGTCTCAATATTTTATCATTACCATCATTTGATACACCCACTAAACTAATTCTTTGGAATCGAGGAATCCGTCATGTGATAGAATTATTATCCACAAATATGAGCACAATTGATGGTGTTCCATTTCAAGTAATGTCAGAAGTTCGATCTTTCCAAAAAGGTTTTAACTTAAGTAAAAGCATGTCAGAGACATTTTCTCCGTATATTGATGATGTACTCAACTTACCTGCTAAAAAGCAAGTTAAATTGCAGAATTATGGTCTCACAAATGCTCTATTACTAGTTGATTTTATACCTCACCCCATATTTAGTTTCACTGCAAATGAGCAATCTATCCTCAGGATTGTTTCAAATAACATGTTCAAACCAATAACCTGGTTATCTTCAGATGTATCATTTAAGATAGAAGACATAAACTTACTAATTCAAAACAGAGCTATAAACATTCTTTCAGCTCTACTTCTATTATCGGATCAAGATGAGACTAAAGCTCTAGAAACTTTATCCAATAAATATTATAAACCGATTTCTGCATACCTCAATTCATCTATCTTACAATTTAGTGCCCCTGAATGGGCTTTACAATTATCAGATACAAAGATAATAACAGATATTAACAGCCTAAAACTACTAAAGAAAGAGAACATTTCTTATCTAGATGAATTCTTGGCATTAGAAAGCAAGTTTTTGAATAACCCTAATCTTATAACAGATGTTTTACCAAAACTGCTGTCTCTAAAAAGTCTCCCCATTTCCTCTATCAGTGACCTATCACCCAGTAATATTCAAAAATTAAAACGTTCAAGAATAAACAATGTTTATGAGTTTCTTGTTTTACCTGCTCCATTACTTTCAAATCTTCTGACAATTTCTATAGAGAATGTTAACGCAACTAAATCTTCAATTGATCTTACATCATTAGAAAAAACAGCAAAACTTACAGGTTTAGATTTAGAACTCTTCCCAGAACTTTCCAAAGATTCTCGAATAATTCTTCAAAGAAGCGGTTGTGTGTCTCTGAATCAAGCATCGAAGATGGACCTAGATCTCATTCCACTTCTTTCAGAAGATAAGGCACTTTTACAAAACCTTATCGCTATGTTATTTACTCCCACTACATTAATCGGAAAAATACTTAAATTAACAAAGAGTGAAATTGATGAATTACTAATTCAGAACGTATGTACCTATGCAGACCTGTTGGAGCTTCCGCAAAAAACATGGCCAGCAAAAATAAGGAAGAGTCTTTCTGATAAGGATTCTGATCCAACCTACCTTATCAAGAATCTACAAAACCTTGAGAAATTCGGAGTTCCAATAGAAAAACTAGATTTAGCGAAAAGCGTCACTAATGCGCTGGTAAATGCAGGTATTGTTACAATAGATCATCTATACTATTTACCTATTACTTATGTTAATGCAAGGAGTAAAGTAAAACAACCCATTCTTGAAAATATAAAGGAGAAATTAACCTACAATATTAACTTCCTTCAAGATATTTCACATTCAACTTTATCTGCCTGTTACTCAAAAGAATCATTCACGATTATTAGTTGCTTGATATATTGGAATGCTTTATCCAAGGAAGTAAGAAAAGACTTAGAGAGTTCTATTGACAGTATCAAACTAATTGAAGAAACTGAATTCATAGAACCACTGACTCCTACAGAAACCAAGTTAAAATCTATTGGTGTTCTCTCTTTAAGATCATTCATTTTATCATCACAGATTAAGAAAGAAAAAGGTTTAACAGCTAAACTTCTACCATCGTTGTTAGCTAACATTCGTTTCTTAAATCTAGATCCAAAGCAGAGTTTTCGCTTGAAGAAAGCTGGTATAACAACTGTTGCTGACTTGCTTCTAAATACATCAAAAACAATATCTATAAAATCCAAATTAAGTAAAAACGCTATTGATGAAATTATCAATAACATAAAAATTGATAACTTAACCAGTACGATTAAATCGATGGAACGAGAGCATTTACATGATGCATTTTATCTGAATTCTAATGATAAAACCTTCTTGAAATCAATTGGTGTTTATAGTTTAGCAGACTTAAACGAGTACACAGTTTTTGACTGGTTTGTTTCAAATCAAAAAATCCAGAGAATTAAAAAGAAAATTAATTCTTTGTTAGATACTAATATTTTATACTATCCAGGAATCACATCCAAGCAATATGCAGAAGTTGTTGAACAATTCTTCATGAAGGATATATTTACAATCAAAGATTTGATGATATTAACAACAGTTGAGCAAACAAGTGATCTGATTGAATTTCTAACCATTTTCTCTACTAACAAACCTAAAATCCAATCCCGGTATGTGACATCTCTATCTTTCTTAGAAGGTATTGAAACCAAAGATTTGTTTAAGAATGAAGTAAAAATGGAAAAATCTGCTACAATTAATGATCTTATTGTAGCATTATACAGAAATTCTGCAGAATTGACCAAAAAGGGTGATGATATTCTTAAACAAATCAGCTACCCCATTTCTATTTCATCGAAACTCAATCTCAATGAAGTAAATGTTTTACTCAGTAAAAATATCCTCTCTTATGGAGATGTGCTAATCAAACCAGCAGGTTTCTGGTTAACATTTACTCCAGTGACACTGAAGAAGAAGCTCCTTGAAATTCTTCGTACAATAACGTCAAAAACTATTACAAGTGATAGTAGTAAGGGTGTTCAATTAGGTAGCATGAAAATTTTTGATGCAAATCTCAAGAAACAGCTTACATCAAATTTCAAAACACTCGATGAAGTTACTCATGCAATAAGAATTGATGATCCTCGCATCTTAAAACCATTAGAGAGGAAAATCAATAAGGTTCTCTCTACTCCTATGTCTCTCCTTAAACTGCCAAAAATCAGCATTAAATCATGGAAACGACTGGTATCTACAGCATCTACTTTAGAAGAGTTCTACTTGTTATCAGATCAAGAACTCGTCAAAATACTATCTTCTAGTAAAGAAGAAATTGTAAAAATAAAAAACACTCTCAGTCCTGAAAATATCATCCTGCCTCCAAGAATAAAGGAAAATAAGATTTTTACTAGTTCAAATGTTAAAGAATTGAGTGACAATGGGATTTCAAATTACATACAAATATTTGATGAATCTGCAGAAAAAGCCAAACTCAGCACTTCTTTAAAGGATAAAATTGCTTTCTACAAAGAGTTCGACGTTAAACAATTGGATGAGAACATAGAAGAAACTGTACTCTTGAAAGATTTTGTACTTCTTGACTCTTATGCAGACTCTCTGGCTCTAAGTAGAAAACAAAAGGAATCTGTAAAGAATCTTTCATCCTTACTATTGTCTCGAGGCACTCATCTATCAAAGATATTTGATTTAGATCCAAATACAGACAAAAGTAATTTGCTCAGTACAACTATAGAGTATTTCCTCTTGATTGAGAAATATAAGCCTGAAGTTTATACTACGATTGTTGAATCTTTACCAGAAAAATTCTCTTCACAATTCAACGTATTGCTTTCTTATCTTAATAGATCACCAATTCTCCTCTCAGGACCAAATCTAAAAAATGTAAACAAAATAGTTAAACTTCCTTACGAAAATATAAAGGATCTGCTTTTATTATCAAAGGAGAAACTTATTCAAGAAATAGATGATAATGCAGTTCAAAGAAATGTTAGAGGGTTGACATTATCTGTTTTGAAAAGTCTTGATTCCAAGCTGACTTATATTCCAAAAGAGTTTTTGACAGCTTACGAGATAAATCAATTAAAGAAAGAGAACATTTATTCCTTTGAAGAAGCTTTGGTTTTCAATAGAAAGTCAACTAGTAGAAAATCTAAACCTTGGTTACTATCTGAAAAAGTAAGAAAAATCTCAACAATTAACACACTCTCACTTTCTTCTTACCTCCCCTCCCCTAAAATACAAGAAAGACTACTCAAACTTAAAATATCCAATGTGTATGAACTGGTTTATTATTGTCAGAATACAGAAAGAGAAGAAGATTTGAGTCTTTGTCAAACTGTAATTCAATCTGTAAGTTCTATTAATATTGAGGAAATTGAAACAAAAGAGAGAAGTAGATTTACTAAATTCTTTAATGATCCAGATGTTCTTTCTTATTTACGAAGACAGGATATCAGAACTTTTGGACCTTTAGTGCACTATTTAGAACAGTTAGAGAATGAAGCCTTTACTCCTGAAATTGAGAAAATATTGTCAGTTATGCGTTTTCCAGTTTCTGTATTGTCAGATAATAATAAACTTGTGCTAAAACTAGAAGGTGAGGGTTATAACCAAGTGATTGACCTTCTTATTCCTGCAAAAATAGTAAATAGTTTAAAGAGCAACATTACAGAGAATCAGAAGAAAGTCCTCACCTCTCTGATTAATACGCTAACTTATCAAGAAATATGTCAGATAATCGCAAAAAATCATTATCCGATATCAAAACTTAGTTTAATCGATGATATTTTGCTTAAAGAGTTAGTAAAAGCTGGATATACAACTGTAGCTCATCTCAAAACATCTGAAACAATTATTGCAGATACAAGCGAATTAAATCTACAACAAATTTCACGTATTTTGAGACTCTTTGATTCCTCTATCTACCACATGTCTGAAATGCTTAAAGACTATCCAAAAAGTGCTTTTGTTTTGCATAATAAAGGAATTAATACACTATGGGATATTTTCCTCGTTGGAAACAAGGAAATTTCCAAGATTACAGATATTTCTGTTCGACAGATAACTTCCTATTTATCAACACTCAATCCTCAAGCAATAAAACTTGCTCAAAAAGACCAAATTGCACTAAAAGAAACGCTTACCTACTTGACTGTTGAAGATGTTAAACGATTAGAACAAAGTAACATCACATCCTTACAACAGCTATTGTTCCTAACAAAGGAAAATAAGACCGCTTCTTCACTCCAGCGAAGTAATGTGAAGAAACTAATCCAATTACTTGGGATGCCTCTAAATGCAATAGATCTACAAGAGGCAGTTATTAAACAGCTGGAACAACTAGGTATCACTACAGTAAAAGATTTCATTATTTATCCAACAGAACCTATGGCTGGTAAAGTAGACTTGAGCTATGTTATGATTAAAAGGATTAAGGGAAGACTTCCTTTAGCTACAAAAAAGAAGGTTAAGAAACCTGCTAAAAAACCTTCTTCAGCAAAGTCTACAACCAAAAAGAAAACTACAGCTGCTAAGAAATCAGTAACAACTCAACGAAAAGCTAAGGCTACTGCTGTCTCTTCTAAACCAAAGACTAAACCAAAGACTAAACCAAAGACTAAACCAAAGACTAAACCAAAGACTAAACCAAAGACT
>JAUWPI010000160.1 GCA_030611665.1 Candidatus Heimdallarchaeota archaeon
TTTTTGCTCATCCTTCAGCAAATGTCGACCAGCTTGTTACAGCTCTGGTTCGTGGAGCTTTTGAATACCAAGGACAAAAGTGTTCTGCAGCGAGTAGAGCTTATATCCCAGAATCGTTGTGGACTGAAGTTAAATCAAAAATTCTTGAGAAATTACAATCAATTAAAATAGGAAAGGTGGAGAACTTCCAATCCTTCATGACAGCTGTTATTGATAATGCTGCTTTTCATAGAATTGTTGAATATGTTGAATATGCACGTAATTCAGATGAAGCAAAGATTATCAGTGGAGGGGCTTATGATGAACGAGAGGGATATTTCATTGATCCAACAGTAATAGTAACAACGAATCCAAAGTTTAAGACAATGGAAGAGGAAATATTCGGACCTGTACTTACATGTTATGTATATCCTGATGATGAATTTGAGAAAACATTGTTTCTATGTGATTCAACTTCTCCTTATGCTCTGACTGGTTCAATATTCTCACAAGACAGAATAGCTATAAAACTTGCTTCTGAAATTCTTAGAAATGCAGCAGGGAATTTTTATATTAACGATAAACCTACCGGAGCGGTTGTTGGATTGCAACCATTTGGTGGGGCAAGGGCATCAGGAACCAATGATAAAGCAGGAAGTTACTTAAACCTCCTTAGATGGACTTCACCTAGAACTGTAAAGGAGACCTTTAATCCTCCTAGAAAGATAAGTTATCCTTACATGGTTGAAGACTAGATTTTTTTCATTTTTTTCAACATCTTGACGGATAGATATATTTATAAATATTATTTATTTTATAATATTCAGAAATCTGAATATGTTGATTTATGCCTTTAGGAGTGTACAGTTAGTGAAACTCGGTAAAATACCTGTATTAAGACATTTGAAAGCATTTATGCTTAATAAGTTATTACTCTCTAAATTGCTGAGAGAGGTATTAAATTGAAAATTACTGTAATAAAATCAATCATATCAGGTAGTTAAGTTATAAGTTAGCTTAAAGAAAGTGGAAAAAATGAGTAAAACTAAAAATGATGCTGTAAGTAAATTCGAAGAGAAACTTGCAAGAAGGCTTGGTGAGATTGCAATACTTCTACATTTAGCTCGTCATCCTGAGGGGGATCATGCTTACGAGATCCGAACTAAAGCATCAGATATATTGTTTCAGCATAAACGGAAAGGAGTAACCTTTGTTAGTAACCTCTTGAAGGTAACTGATGAATTATTTATTTTCGCTAATCAAGTTGATTTTGGAACTCAAGAGTATGAAAAAAGGAAGAAACTATTAGAAATATCACTCGAAGAATGTCCAATCTTCAAGTTCAACCCTCATTTCAGTAAGATATTAACAAAGGATGCAAATACTGATGTTAAAGAGGATTTGATATATCTGGAAGAGATTAAGAAATTATTATAGGAAACAAGAGAAGAGGTTGATATTTCTTCAACAATATGGTCAAATATAAGTGGGATTTATCCTGCCATAGATTCTTTAGAAAAAAATGGACTTATTCAACTATTGAAAGAAGATATTGAAGGTGGAAGGCTAAAGAAAATATATGGAATAACTGAACTAGGAACAAAGGCACTAAATAGATCCATACTTTCGTTAATAGATGTAACGTCTTTTATTTTCCATATTGAAATGCATAGTGTTATTGGAAAAGAAGATAAAGCAAAATTTGAAATTATCAACCCATTTAGGGATTTATTCAGAAAATTGGCAAATGAAATACCTCCTGAAAAACGGAAAAAACTGATAATAAAGAGAGGAAAACATCATAAAGGACCCTTTAGCAGAATGATGGTACAACATGGTTTGTCAATACCAAATCCACGCTTTTTGATACAAAAACCAGAAATAATTCCACACTTTCTTAACCAAATAGAAAATGAAGATGAAAAAAACATTACTATTGAATTTCTTAAAAAACAACTAAAGGAGCATCGCGACATGATAAATAAAGCTCTTGAGGAGTTGAAATAAATGACAGATAACATTAGCAACCATAAAAAATTAGACGACAACTTAGGAGGAAAATTAGCGTGACAGTAAAAACATCACAAGAAAATAGCAGACTTAATTATGATGTAGATATTAAACAAGAATTACTAAGTAAGTATAAATCTGCAAACCAATGGTTTTGGTCAGCATTTAAACGATACCCGATACAATACGCTATTGCAGCAATATTGTTACTGGTAAGTACATATACATCCGCAAAGACATTAGCTCTTGTAGGAGATATTATTGGTGTTATCAGAGATAATGTCCAAGCAAGTCTACCGATTTTTTCAGCAGAATTCAATTCTACAATTTTGTTGATGATAACATTCGTGTTAATAAGCTGGGTATGTTTAAGTCTTAACATCTATCTATGGGCTGATACATCTTTCAAAGTTCAAAGAGACATGAGACAGGAATTTTACGAAATCATTCAAGAGCATTCCATGGCGTTTTTTGATATAAACGATTCCGGAGTTATTCTGTCAATGGGAATGAATGAAATTAACCAAATAAGAATGGCTTATCATCCATCTCTACGAAACTTGATGGGATCAATCTTTACCATTGGAATTACAACATGGTTAGTTTGGGAATATAACTGGATAATTGGGGTTGCACTGGGATCAGCATTTGTAATTTATCTTATTATAGCATGGTTTTATGCCTCAAGAGTTGGACCAATAAGACAGAAATTAGCAACAGACTTG
Organism: Candidatus Heimdallarchaeota archaeon; assembly: GCA_030611665.1. GTDB lineage: Archaea > Asgardarchaeota > Heimdallarchaeia > Heimdallarchaeales > Heimdallarchaeaceae > UBA460. The sequence continues at coordinate 2,715 of JAUWPI010000160.1, forward strand.
GGAAATCTATCTACGTTATCTCAAGAGATGTTTAAGGGAATTGATGTTGTTCGTTCATTTGACAATCATCAGAAAGAAATTGACAAATTCGATAACGTGAGTGAAGAATATGCTTCAGATATGAAGCGAGAGGGATATTTAAGCGCATTTTATTGGCCAGCTCTTCTAACAATTGTAGTTACTGCAGGAGCCTTTACTTATGGATTAATCATTATTGGAGACGTAGCAATTTTAATATCAATTCTTACATTATTGCTGAATTTGAATAGACAAAATTTCATGATCCCAGCACATCTTATAAATCTTCAAGCTGGAATACAGAATTCCAAACGTTTGTGGGGAGTAATGGATTTTAAAGATCCTTTAACTCAACCTGTTGAACCTAAAGAAGCTGATTGGGATAAAACCCTAAGCTTTAGAGATGTAAGTTTTGTTTATCCGGGAACTGAAAAACATGTTCTAAAGAATGTTTCATTTACGATCCCTTCAGGTGCTCGAGTTGCTTTAATTGGAGGACCTGGTTCAGGTAAATCTACAATTCTAAAACTATTATTAAGATTATATGATCCTACAGACGGAAGTATTGAGATAGATGGATCTACCATCACTGATATGCATACTAGCTATGTCAGAGATAATGTGACCATGGTTGAACAAGACATTTTTCTATTCTCTGATACTCTTAGGGCTAACATAGCATTCTCAAGACCTAACGCAACAGATGCTGAAATACAAAGAGCTGCAGAAAGAGCTCAGATTGCTCAATTTATTGAATCCATACCAGAAAAGTATGAAACAGTCATTGGAGAAAGAGGTGTAACACTTTCAGGAGGGCAGAAACAACGAATTGCAATTGCCAGAGCATTACTTTCTAATCCAAAACTGTTACTATTAGATGATAGTACTAGTGCAGTTGACATCAAAACTGAACTCCGTCTAAGATATGCGATTGAGGAACTGATGAAAGATCGAACTAGCATAGTTGTTACACAACGATTAACAACTTTAGTTGCAGCTGATATAATTATTCTGATGAAAAGAGGTGAGATAGTTGATATCGGCAATCATGAAGATTTGCTCAAAAGATGTCCAGATTATCAGTTCATGTGTAAACACTTACCTATTGCAGACAATATAGATACGAGTAACAATAATGAATCTACCAAAGGAGGCAATGCCTAATGGGTCACGGAACAGGAAGAACTGCTCATAGAATGGCTGTTGAGAAATATGATCGTGCAAGATCTACAAGAGTCTTAGTAGGAAGCTTAGGAAAATATATTAAAAAATATCTTTGGACTATACTTCTCATTGCATTGATTTCTATAGTATATTCAGTAATATCTATTATTAATCCACTAATTATTGGTGCAGGACTTGATACTTTAGCAGAGACCTCTGATACAACTAGGCTTGTAATTATTCTCTCGAGTACATTCTTAGCTTTAACAATTTTTGGGTGGATAATAAACTCAATCTCAACAAGACTACAAGCTAAGATGAATTCAAAAATGCTTCATGAAGTTAGATCTGATCTTTACGAAAAACTCAGTTATTCTGATATGGCTTATTTGAAAAATGAACAATCAGGAAATATCACTGCAAGAGTAAACTCTGATACAACAGAGTTAGCTACAGCATTACATATTTCAACTGCCTTAGTATCTCAAATATTAGTGATTGTATCTGCATTCATAATACTAATGGTAAAGAATTGGATAATAGGATTGATTGCACTATCCGCTATTCCATTAGCTTTTGGTGTGGCAGCAATATTAAGCTACTTTGCAAGGAAAATTGTCTTGGGTGTAAGAAGAGCTTTTGGTATTGTTTCAGGGAAGATGGCAGAGGGACTAGAAGGAATAGCGATAGCCAAATCATTCAATAGAGAAGAGGAACTTGCAATCGAATTAAGAGAATTAAATCAGCAACATTACAAATATTCAAGGAAATTTGGTTTTCTAATGATGTTCGTAATGCCTTTTATGACAGCTCTAAGTTATGCAATGTTTATTGCCATAATATACATGAGTGGATGGATAAGCCAATCTTCCTCTATAGCAATAGGAGACATCTATGTTTCCATACAATTATCACAATCTTTTCTGTTTCCAATGGTGATGCTTTCAATGATGTTCCCACAATTAGAATCAGCTCTGGGAGCTATGGATAGAATTATAGACATTTTTGAAGCAAAACCTGCTGTAGCGGATATTAAAGGTGCTCAAGAACTTCACAAAGATGATGATCATGTTACAATAGATAATGTGAGTTTTGCATATGAAAAGGATATTTATGTACTTCAAAACATCAATTTTACTGCAAAACCTGGAGAGATGATAGCTGTCGTCGGGCACACCGGTGCAGGTAAAACTACTTTGTTTTCTTCGCTGTTAACTCGTTTTTATGATGTCAATGAGGGGTCAATAAAGATAGGTGACCAAGACATCAAATCAGTTACACAATCATCACTTAGAAATGCAATAGGATTAGTGACTCAGGACCCATTCTTGTTTACTGGTACAGTAATGGAAAATATTCTTTATGGAGCTCCTGAGGCGACAGCTGAAGATGTTTACGAAATTAGTAAGAAGATTAATGCGGATGAATTTATTGTTGCACTTCCCCAAGGTTATGATACTCAAGTAGTAGAAGGAGGTAAGAAATTATCTGCAGGACAAAGACAAATTATAACAGTTGCTAGAACAATGCTTTCTAATCCCAGAATACTAGTTCTCGATGAGGCCACAAGTAGGTTGGATGCTTATACAGAGTCTTTAGTTCAAGCTGCTCAAAGAGAACTATTCAAAGGTAGGACCACATTTGTTATTGCTCACCGACTGTCTACCATCAAAGACGCTGATAGAATAATGGTTCTTGATCATGGCAAATTAATGGAAGTAGGAACTCATGATGAGCTAATGAAGGTGAAAGGTATCTATGCCGATCTCTATAATACTTATTATGTTTATCAGGGATTAGGTGACATAGAGTTGAAACCTGAAGATCTTGACATCGAAACCATAGATGAAACCATACAACAAAAGAATGCAAGAGCGCATGGTATGGGGATGATGGGCATACCCTCTAAAAAACAGATGAAGAAAATGAAGAAGAAAATGGGTAAGGTTCCATCTTCTCCTGAACTACCTACAACTCAGATTGAAAAGCTATCACCTGATATACTTTCTCATCTCAAGGAGCAAGCTAAAGGCAAAACTCCTGAAGAAATTAATGCAATGATGCAAAAGATGAAACAATCAACTGGTAGAGATTTACCTAAGGAGATTAAAGAAATGCTCCTCAAAATAGGTAAGGATAAAAATACCTAGGTGTAAAAATATAGGAGGAGACAAACTCTCCTTCCTATCAAATTTTTTCTGTAATTTTGACCAATTTTTCCAAATAGAAGATTCTAGCCATTCTACACCTCTTGGATCTCGTGGAAACATAAACACTAGATCTTCTGTATAGAGTAATAATTTCCTCCACCCGTTGAAATTAGCCTTAATTTGATTAGGAAGAAGATTGAATCTCTCATAGAACTTTTCAAATTGTCTATGACATGAATTTTGTACAAATTCTTTAGAAGTGCCTATGGCACATCATGGGGACGTCACATCCCTTCCTACACCGCCCACATCTTCTTGCAAAAATGCTTACGGTTCGCTTTTGGTTGTTTATTGGATGTAACCACGAGGATCACCACAGACATGGTGCTTAGCTACAATCCTTCAAAGTATACTTAACACCACAGTATT